>JBDNHM010000190.1:0-13772 GCA_041688825.1 Burkholderiaceae bacterium
CAATCAATCAATCAATCAATCAATCAATCAATCAATCAATCAATCAATCAATTAGTCAACTAATCAATTAATCTTAGCTTCGTCACGTAGTTTTTTCTGTAAACCGGCAATTTCTTGCTGGCGCATCATTTCTTCGAGCTGAGGCTTCACTTGGTCGAGTGGCGGGAAGGCAACCGGACGCACGTCAACCACTTCAATTACATGCCAACCAAACTGACTTTGTACGGGTTTAGCTGCTAATTGACCTTTAGGGGTTGCTTTGACCGCATCAGCAAAGGGGGCAACGTAGTTGCTGGCATCTGCCCAACCTAAGCTACCACCTTTAGCTGCGCTACCGGTATCTTTTGAATTCGCTTTAGCTAAGTCTTCAAATTTAGCCTTTTTTGATTGAATTTGAGCTTGCATATCGGTAGCCGTTTTTTCGTCTTCAACCAATATGTGGCGAACGTCGTATTCCATCACGCCATCTTGAGCTTTTTTGAGCTTGTCATATTCAGCGGTAATGGCAACATCTGTGATTGGGTTTTTAACTAAATAGTCTGCCATGTAAGCTCGCAGCAAAATGCTTTGACGGGCGACTTCAAGCTCAGTTTGTACAACAGGTATTTTGCTTATACCGGCTTTTTCAGCAGCTTGAACCATAATTGCGCGATTGATCATTTCTTCTTTGATTTGTTCGCGTAGTTGTGGGGTATCTGGTGCACCCTGCGTGACCAGTAATTGCACAAACTGATCGTACGATTTTTGTGTAATCGCTTGACCATTTACCGTGGCAATATTCTGGGCGTATAGGGGGGCCGCGACGACCAAAGCCATAGCCATCATCGTGATGCGTTTCATGTATTTCCTTTAATAGGCGCTTTTGTTTGTAGAGCAAGCGCGTGAATAGGGTAGGGCATTAAATCGCGCAAGAGGTCATACACAAGCCGATGTTGCGCAATCATCGGTTTGTTTTCAAAACAAGGTGCCACAATGTGCACCCTAAAGTGACTGGCGCCGTCACTGCTGCCCGCGTGACCGGCATGAAGGTAAGACTCATCTTCGACGATTAATGACACAGGTGCTAAAGCAGCCAATCGGCTTTCAAGTTGAGTGATTAAATCAGGGTTCATTGTTATCAGTGTTAACTGCTTTAGGTATTCAAAAAAAATAGTTTCTAGCATTTATATTTAATACTTAGAACTTAGAACTTATAACTTAGTGATTATTGCTTAGAACTTAGAACTTAGAACTTAGAAATTAGAACTTAGTGATTATTGCTTAGTACTTATTCCTTTTTTTCTTTTATGGAGGCGTCGTCTGGCAACATATGTTTACCCAGCCAAACTGATTGTGCAATCACAAATAAAACCAATAAACCCATGAGCCCAAAAACTTTAAAATTTACCCATTGTGATTCAGTAAATAAACCTGAAAAAGCCACAAATAAATTTAAGCCCCCAGCAATCAAAAAGAATATTGCCCAACTCATATTGAGGCGCGCCCAACCGGCTTGAGTCAATGATATTTTTTGACCCAGTAATTTTTCTAGGGTGTTGCGTTTCATCAACAATTGCGAACCAATCATAAATAAACCGAACAGCCAATAGAGTACGGTTGGTTTCCATTTAATAAAGGCTTCATCATGCAAGTAAAGTGTTGCGCCACCAAAAAAAACAATGATACCTAAATTAACCCAGTGCATGGTTTCAATGATCTGGCCAGTTAATTTAATGTACAAAATCTGCGCAACACCAGCAACCATTGCAACCGCTGTGGCAACATAAATATCAGCAAAGCGATAAGCCACAAAAAATAATATAAGTGGGAAGAGATCAAATAAAAACTTTTTCATACGTTATTTTATGGCGCCGAGCGGTCAGTTTCTGCTGATTTAAGGGGTTCAAATCTTAAAGAAACTGAATTAATGCAGTAGCGTAACCCAGTTGGGGCCGGCCCATCAGGAAAAACATGGCCTAAATGTGCATCACATACCCCGCACATTACTTCTGTGCGCACCATACCGTGGCCAACGTCAGTCTCTTCTCGAACCAAATTGGGGTCTAGAACCTGAAAATAACTGGGCCAGCCACAACCGGCGTCAAACTTTGTGTCTGAGGCAAAAAGAGGCGTATTACAACAAATACAATGATAGATGCCGGTTGCGCGATGCTTGTCATATTTACCGCTATAGGGTCGTTCAGTTCCTTTTTTTCGCGTAACGTAGTACGCTTCGGTCGACAACAGTTTGCGCCATTGATCATCGGTTTTTTCAATTTTTGTCATGATATGCTTTATGAGAGTAATAATTTGAAAAGGTTCTAAGCCTTAAGATAAATATGTCAATAAACTTTAATCAGATCTGTTTAGAACACCCTACAGGGCAAATTTTACAAGACGTATCGCTTAGTCTAACTGAGTCTCGCATTGGCATAATTGGTGCCAATGGCTCTGGTAAAAGCACTTTAGTCAGGCTTATTAATGGTTTAGTCACCCCAACTTCAGGCTCAGTCACTGTAAATGGCCTTGATGTAGCACTAAATGTTAAACAGGTTAGACGACAAGTGGGGTTTGTGTTCCAAAACCCAGATAACCAAATAGTCTTTCCTGAGGTGCTTGAAGACCTTGACTTTGGTCTGAAATCACGATTACCCGATGCGTCAGAGCGATTGATTCGCATTAAAGAGACCCTTACTCGTTTAGGTATTGATGCATTAATTGACCGAGCTGTGAACCAGCTTTCGGGCGGTGAAAAGCAGTTGGTGGCACTCGCTGCGGTTTTGAGTTTAGAGCCCCAAATACTGGTTTTCGACGAACCCACGACACAGCTTGATTTGCGTTATCGCAATCGTTTTATGCGTGTTGTGACGAGCTTGAAACAACCCATCATCATGGTCACCCACGACTTAGATTTATTAAAAAACTTTGATCGAGTGTTGGTGGTTGACCACGGTCAAATCGTGTTTGACAGCCCACCTGATTCCGCCTTAAGTTGGTATGTTAAGTTCATGGGGCAGGGGGCATGAAAATCGCGCCACGAGATTTTTTACGCAACGCCTTACAAAATGTGCCGGCTGGTTTAAAGTTATTTGCACTAATTGTTTTTAGTTCAGCACTCATTTTTTTGCAAAATTTAATTTGGCTGGGTGTCATTGCGACGGTGATGTTCGCAGTTTGGTTCTTGGTGCGAACCCAGCAGGCGTGGTTTTGGCGAAACATATGGGCTATTGCACTGACTTTCTTTTTTTTATTTGCCTATATGTCTTGGGTGTCTGGCTTGAACGAAGGGGTTGTGGCCTTATTTCGCCTGATTGCCCTCTGGGCTGCGGCGCAAACAGTCATGATCACCACTTCAACCACCGCTATGATGCAAGTTGTTGAAGCGGTCGTCACCCCTGGCGCACGCTTATTTCGAGCCAACCCAGCTCGCATTGCGTTACTGTTTGGCTTAACCATTCGACTCATACCGTTGCTGGTGCAACAGTGGCACGAAGTGCGCGAGGCGCAGCAGGCGCGAGGTATTAAAATCAGAACCCATAATATGCTGGTGCCGATGTTGGTGCGCACCCTAGACCGTGCCCAAGCCTTGACCGATGCGATTGATGCTCGGCAGTTAGGTGTTGCATTTTCTTTAGACTTAGCAAGTCAGACAACACCCTCTAAAAAACACCAAGCTTAAGATATTTATTTTTATTTAACGCTAAATATGATTGGAATTCGTTCATGACAACCCGCACCCTTGTTTTATCGGCTTTATTTACAGCGCTGCTTTGCGCACTTGCGATTGTGCCGCCTATACCAATGCCTTTGGTGCCTGTGCCGTTAACGTTACAAACCTTAGTTGTTATGTTGGCAGGTTTAATAATTGGTCCGCGTGCTGCGGGTCTTTCGGTATTGGTTTACGTGGTGCTGGCTGCAATAGGCTTTCCTGTATTGCCAGGTGCGCGCGGTGGTTTAGCCGTGTTGTTGGGCCCTACAGGGGGTTTCCTACTAGGAATGATACCTGGCGCCATGGTTACGGGTTGGCTTGCTAGAAGCAGTTTTGCTGGTGGCACGCATAGTCAACCAAACGGTCGCATCGGCTTAGCTATTGTTCGAAATACTTTAGCTGCTTTAGTGGGTGGTGTCGTTGTGGTTTACTTGGTTGGGGTGCCTTGGCTTTCAGTCGTAACCGGCATGTCGCTTACTAAAGCGCTTAACGTCATTGTGGTGTTCTTGCCGGGCGACTTGATCAAAGCCGTGGTTGCCGCATTTTTGGCCCAAAGGGTAAGACGTTTCTTGCTCTAACGCACTTTCAACCCTCTTGCATGCTCAATAGCGGGCCATAATTCTGCTGTGCTGTTCGCAACATAATCAGCTTGCCACTGATCAACAGGGTGTTCGCCACAATAACCGTAAGCCGCTGCAATAGATGGCATACCCGCCGAACGTGCCGACTGTATGTCTCGTAAATCATCACCTACATAAACGCATTGTTCTACTTGATAGCCAGTTTGTTGCGCGGCGTATTCAAGTGGCATAGGGTGAGGTTTGGCATGGGCGCAGGTGTCACCACAAACCAATACAGCGCAATCAGGTAGATTCAAAAAAGCCATAATCGGTTCAGCTAAAAAGGTATGCTTGTTAGTCACAATACCCCACTGCATGTCGGCTGCACGTATCTGCTCAAGCAAAGTGTCAATGCCATCAAATAGACACGTATCTGTTGTCATAACCTGTTGGTAATCACTTAAAAACCCTTGTCGGGCAGCTTCAAATTCAGGGTGATCAACATCAAAAGAAAGCGCTGCTTTAACTAAGCCACGCGCGCCCATCGACACAAAAGGCCGTAAGACCTCAATAGGCAAGGGCTTAAAACCACGTTTAGAACGTTGCATGTTGGCTGCTGCAGCCATATCGGGCGCTGTATCAGCAAAGGTACCGTCAAAGTCAAACAAAATTAAGCCGCTCATTTACGTGTCGCCATTAAGTAGTTGACGTCGGTATTTGCACTTAATGAGTAGCGTTGATTAAAAGGGTTGTATTCCATGCCTTTAAAGCACACAGTGGTCAGGTTAGCGAGGCGTGCAGCTTCAGACAATTCACTAGGCTTTATAAAAGATTGCCAACGATGGGTTCCGCGAGGCAGCAGCCTCAGCACATACTCTGCCCCAATGATGGCAAATAAAAATGATTTAGGGTTACGGTTGAGTGTTGAAAAAAACACCCAGCCACCCGGTTTAACTAATTGCGAACAAGCGCGAACAGTTGCGCTGGGGTCTGGTACGTGTTCAAGCATTTCCATGCATGTCACGACATCAAACTGACCGGGTTCGCGTTCTGCCAGTGCCTCGGCGCTGATCGATTCATAATGAACACTTACACCAGACTCAATGCTATGTAATTTAGCAATTTTTAGTGATTTGTCAGCCAAATCAATGCCTTTAACATGAGCACCTGCTTTGGCCATCGCTTCGGTCAAAATACCCCCACCGCAGCCAACGTCTAGCACTTGCTTGCCTATCAGCCCACCATCTATCTGTTCAATGATCCAGGCTAAGCGAAGCGGGTTGATTTCGTGTAAGGGCTTAAATTCAGTCGTAGGGTCCCACCAGCGTGTGGCAAGCGCGCTAAATTTGTCGAGCTCGGCCTGATCAACGTTGGGATGAAAGGTAGAGGCGGCAGATGTGTGCGCTTCAGTAGGTTCGGCAGCAGACGAAGCTGAAGCGGTGGCAGAATGAGGGGTATGTGATTGAGTAGTCATAACCATACTTTATACGACAAAACACGGGGCGACAAAAAAGGCCCCACAAGGAGGCCTTTTTTAAGATGCAGAAGCACCCTTTTTCGAACAAATCGTTCGTAGCTTACATGCGGCTACCGACGATTTCGACCTCTACACGGCGATTCTTTGAGCGACCAGCAGCGGTTGCGTTAGAAGCGACGGGATCAGCCTTGCCCTTACCTTCAGTGTAGATACGGTTAGCATCAACACCTTTTGATACCAAATATGCTTTTACAGCATTGGCACGGCGCATTGACAAGCCCAAGTTATACTGAACGGTACCGATAGCATCGGTGTAACCAACAGCAATAACGGTCTCAAGTTTTACAGATTTCACTTGCTGGGCTACTTGGTCAAGCAACTTGCGGCCTTCAGGCTTTAAATTTGACTTGTCGAAGTCAAAGAATGTGTCAGCACTGAACACAACTTTGTTCGAAACAGGTGCGCCTTTCTTTTGATCTACGCATGACGGGTCAGCAGTAGCAGGGGTCCAGAAATTGTCTTGCCAGCATTGGCCTGACGAATTCTTCCAAACCTGGCCTGATGAATTGCGCCAGTTATCGTTAGTCTGTGCTGAAGCAATACCAGACGCTGTGAGAGCAGCGAATGCAACTGCTAGAGCGATTTTGGAGGTTTTAATCATGGTTCTCCTCGTGAGCATTAAGCTGAGTTAGTGACTCGCAGCGAACACTGGCCGCAAAAAACAGGAAACGGGGCCGGTATAGCAACGCTAAGAGCAAGTTAAAAAAATCATACACACCGGGTTTCCTGCGTGTTGAGTGAATCTTAAGCTATTTCGTGAAAATTGAAAGCCCCTTGAGGCAAAACGATCGCTACAAAGGCCTAAATTGATACAAAAAAGACAATTCTTGTTGGTTTTTGACAACAAGCATGATGATTGAAGCTCAAGTCGATGGCCTCAACAATGCTTGGGGGCGGTGTAGAATGACGAGTTGCTTTTTGTTGTTCACATCTTACTTAAGTGTTGATACCGCCTATGAATTCCTTCGCCAAGGAAACGCTCCCGATTTCATTAGAAGAGGAAATGCGGCGCAGTTATCTCGATTACGCAATGAGTGTCATTGTGGGTCGTGCCCTGCCTGATGTACGCGATGGCTTAAAGCCTGTGCATCGTCGTGTTTTGTTCGCCATGCATGAGCTTAATAATGACTGGAATCGTGCTTATAAAAAGTCTGCTCGTATTGTGGGTGACGTCATTGGTAAGTATCACCCGCACGGTGATCAAGCGGTTTACGACACTATTGTTCGTATGGCGCAAGACTTTTCTCTACGTTATATGTTGGTTGATGGGCAAGGTAACTTTGGCTCAATTGACGGCGATAGCGCGGCAGCTATGCGTTACACCGAAATTCGTCTGTCAAAAATTGCCCACGAGCTGCTGGCTGATATTGACCAAGAAACGGTTGATTTTGGTCCAAACTACGATGGTAGTGAATATGAACCTTTACTATTACCTTCGCGCTTACCCAACTTATTAGTTAATGGTAGCTCGGGCATTGCAGTGGGTATGGCCACTAACATTCCACCCCATAATTTGGCTGAAGTGGTTGACGGCTGCTTACATAGCTTGCGTAACCCAACTTGCACAGTTGATGAATTGCTTGAAATTATCAAAGCCCCTGATTTCCCAACTGGCGGCATTATTTATGGTATGTCTGGCGTTCGCGAAGGGTATCGTACGGGCCGTGGTCGTGTCATTATGCGTGCCAAAACACACTTTGAAGACATCGATAAATCAAATCGGCAATCTATTGTGGTTGACGAGTTACCTTATCAAGTCAATAAGAAAACATTACAAGAGCGTATTGCCGAACTGGTAAACGAGAAAAAAATTGAAGGCATTTCAGACATTCGTGATGAGTCTGACAAAGACGGTATGCGCTTGGTTATTGAACTTAAGCGCGGTGAAGTGCCTGAAGTTATCTTAAACAATTTGTATAAGCATACTCAGCTACAAGACACCTTTGGTATGAATTTGGTGGCTTTAGTTGACGGTCAGCCTCGCTTATTAAACCTTAAGCAAATGGTTGAGTACTTCTTGTCGCACCGTCGCGAAGTGGTCACGCGTCGCACTGTTTTTCAACTCAGAAAAGCGCGAGAGCGGGGTCATGTATTAGAAGGCTTAGCTGTTGCACTGGCTAATATTGATGACTTTATAGCCATCATTAAAGCTGCACCGACACCGCCAGTTGCCCGTCAAAACTTAATGGCCCAGGTGTGGGACTCTTCATTAGTACGTGAAATGTTGTCGCGCGCTGATGGTCAAACCATGGGTGGCCGCATCGCCTATCGCCCTGATGGTTTACTGGCTGAGTTTGGTTTGCAAGACACCGGCAATTACCGTTTAAGCGATACCCAAGCGCAAGAAATTTTAAATATGCGTTTGCAACGTTTAACGGGCCTTGAACAAGACAAAATCGTCAACGAATACAAAACTGTAATGGATACAATCTCTGATTTGCTTGATATCTTGGCACGACCAGAGCGCATCACGATCATTATCAGTGAAGAATTAGACGCTATTAAGGCCGAGTTTTCGACCCAAGCACGTGATGTGCGGCGCTCGTCAATAGAGCACAACGCTACCGAGCTTGATACAGAAGATTTGATCACGCCACTTGATATGGTTGTGACCTTGTCGCACACAGGCTACATCAAGAGTCAGCCGTTGTCTGAATACCGTTCACAGCGTCGTGGTGGCCGAGGCAGGCAAGCAGCAGCCACCAAAAACGATGATTGGGTTGACCAACTCTTTATTGCCAATACACACGATTTCTTACTGTGCTTTTCTGACCACGGGCGCGTGTATTGGCTCAAAGTATGGGAAGTGCCACAGGGTTCGCCAACAGCCCGTGGGCGACCTATTATTAATATGTTCCCTTTAGTTGATGGTGAAAAAATTACGGTCGTGTTGCCTGTCAAGGCCTTCACAGACGATCAAACCGTATTTATGGCCACCTCGCGTGGCACGGTTAAGAAAACACCGTTGTCTGATTTTTCTAACCCTCGTAAAGCCGGCATTATTGCCGTAGCGCTTGACGAGGGTGATTACCTCATTGGTGCTGACTTAACATCAGGCAAACACGATGTCATGTTGTTTTCTGACTCTGGTAAAGCGGTGCGTTTCGATGAAAATGATGTTCGCCCAATGGGTCGTGCGGCGCGCGGTGTACGGGGTATGATGCTTGAAGAAGGTCAGCAGGTCATTGCAATGTTAGTTGCCGACGACGAGTCACGCGCGGTGCTAACCGCCACTGAAAACGGCTTTGGTAAGCGAACATCGATTGCAGAGTACACACGTCACGGTCGAGGTACTAAAGGCATGATCGCGATTCAAACCTCTTCGCGTAACGGTAAAGTTGTCGGTGCAGTGTTGGTGTCATCTAGCGATGAAATCATGTTAATTACCACCGGCGGCGTGTTGGTTCGAACCAAGGTTGCAGGTATTCGCGAAATGGGTCGCGCCACACAAGGCGTGACTTTAATTAACGTTGACGATGGTTTCATGTTGTCAGGCTTACGTCGTGTGGTTGAAAGCGATGCCGATGAAGACTTGGTGACTGGTGCCGAAGACGTTGTAGGCGGCTCAGTTACAGGTCTAGCTGGTGATGTTGCAAGTGATGTTGCAAGTGATGTGCCGAACAATACTGCTAACGATGCTGCAAGCGATGCTTCTGATGGTGCATCAAATGATGATTCAAAGCCAAAGCCTAACGAAGGTGAATAATGGTCAAGCGCCCATGGAATTTTTCAGCAGGCCCTTCAGCGCTACCTGAGCCTGTTTTACAGCAGGCTGCGGCTGAGATGCTTGACTGGCACGGCAGTGGTATGTCGGTGATGGAAATGAGTCATCGCGGGCCAGAGTTTACGCAAATATGTGATGAGGCTGAGGCCGACTTGCGTACATTGTTAAACATACCCGATACGTTTGCCGTCATGTTTATGCAAGGTGGCGCAACAGCTGAAAACGCCATTGTGCCGCTTAACTTGATGGGCAGAACCGACACCTTGTCTGCTGACTTTGTGGTGTCTGGCATTTGGTCAAAAAAGTCACTTGAAGAGTCGCAACGTTATGGCCTAGGCCGCGTTGCAGCCAGCAGTCTTGAACCGTTGAAAGAGGGCAATCGCACTTGGGCACCTCTAAACTGGATGCCTGCAGCCAACACTTGGCAAGTTAACCCCAACGCCTCTTATTTGCATGTCTGTAGCAATGAAACCATTGGTGGCGTTGAGTTTGCTGACTGGCCTCACATGGCAGATTTAGGCGCACCAGATGTACCTTTAGTGGTTGATTCGTCTTCACACTTTTTATCGCGCCCTCTTGATTTTTCTAAGGTGGGCATGACATACGCAGGCGCACAAAAAAATGCCGGGCCGGCAGGCGTCACAATCGTTGTTGTGCGACGTGATTTATTGGGAAAAGCATTGCCACAGTGCCCTTCAGCTTTTGATTATGCCAATGTGGCACGTGAGCAGTCTAAATTCAATACCCCACCCACTTACGCAATTTATATTGCGGGTTTAGTCTTTAAGTGGGTTTTAGCGCAGGGTGGTATTTCAGCGATTGAACAACGCAACATCGCTAAAGCCCAAGCGTTGTACAGTTTTTTTGATCAGTCATCGTTCTACAGTTTGCCGGTCAGGCCAGCTGATCGTTCACGTATGAATGTGCCATTCTTTTTGCATGATGGCGCATTGAACGAACCCTTTTTACAAGGCGCCAAAGCACGGGGCTTGATGCAACTCAAAGGGCATAAAAGCGTAGGGGGCATGCGCGCATCAATTTACAATGCCATGCCTCTTGAAGGTGTGCAGGCTTTAATCGAATATCTACAATCTTTTGAGCGTTCGCATGGATAAAAAACTACAAGAAAAGCTCTTACCCTTGCGTGAAAAAATCGACGCAATTGATGCCGCGGTTCTTGATCTGCTGAACCAACGTGCGCAAACGGCTCAAGCTGTTGGCGCGGTTAAGCATGCGCATAAAGCTGAAGGGCCTGTTTTTAGACCCGAGCGTGAAGCACAAATTATTCGCCAACTTGAAACAATTAATAAAGGTCCATTGTCTGGGCAAGCGATTGACGCCATTTGGTCTCAAGTTATTTCAGCCTGTCGAGGCTTGGAACAAGATATACGTGTGGCATATTTAGGGCCTACAGGCTCTTTTTCTGAGCAAGCGGCCTTTGAATACATGGGTCACGCTATTTCAGGTGTCGGTTGCCCCAATTTTGATGAAGTCTTTCGAACGGTTGAATCGGGTGGCGCTGATGTTGGTATTGTGCCGGTTGAAAACTCAACCGAAGGCGCTGTTAACCGTACTTTAGATTTACTGCTCAGTTCACCTTTGCGCATTATGGGCGAGCATTCAATCTTAATTCGACATTGCTTATTAACCGCCTCAGGCAAAATGAAAGGTGTGACCCGCGTCATGGCACACCCACAGGCGTTGGCACAGTGTCAAAATTGGTTAGGTTTGCATGTGCCCCAACTGTCGCGCGAACCTGCCGCCAGTAACGCAGAAGCTGCCCGTATTGCGGCCTCAGACCCAACAGTGGCTGCAATTGCCAGCGAGACAGCTGCGCGAAGCTGGGGTTTAAAAGTGGTATCTGAAGGCATACAAGACGACCCTCATAATCGCACGCGATTTTTAGCTGTCGGTCAAATTGACACGTTACCTAGTGGCCACGATAAAACCAGTTTAATTTTGGCTGTACCTAACAAAGCAGGTGCGGTGTACAGCATGTTGGCGCCTCTATCTGAAAATAGCGTGTCGATGACGCGCTTTGAATCTCGCCCAGCCCGCAATGGTTTGTGGGAATACTATTTTTATGTCGACCTCGAAGGTCACCGTCATGACCCTGCTGTGGCGCGGGCGCTTGATGCGCTTGAGTCAAGTAGTGCATTCTTTAAAGTTTTGGGTTCATACCCCGCATTGAGGGCATCAAACGTATGACTGATTCCACAAAAAACATCTTGCTTGCACCCGCCCATATCTCGGCTTTGCAGGCTTACATTCCTGGCAAACCGATCGACGACTTGGTGCGTGAGTTTGGCTTAAAACCTGAGCAAGTCGTTAAACTGGCTTCAAATGAAAACCCTTTGGGTATGCCGGCTTCAGCCAAGCGCGCTATTGAACAAGCGTTGGGGCAATTGGGGCGTTACCCCGACCCGGGTGGGTACGCTTTAAAGCAGACCATTGCTAAAAAATTTGACGTGCCCTTCGAGTGGATCACATTGGGAAATGGTTCGAACGATATTCTAGAACTGGTCTCACTTGCGTTGTTGGTGCCAAGCGATGCAGTGGTCTATGCTCAGTATTCATTTTCGGTTTATCGCATTGCTTCGCAAGCTCGAGGGGCAAGGCATATTGTGGTTCCCGCGCGAGATTATGGTCACGACTTAGACGCCATGTTTGATGCGATTGATGATCAAACCCGTTTAGTTTTTATAGCGAACCCTAACAACCCGACCGGTACATTTTTACCTGCTGCATCTATCGAAGAATTTATGAGCCGTGTTCAGGCAACCTATGGCGATCGCGTCACGGTTGTGCTTGATGAAGCCTACAACGAATACATTGAACCCCACATGCGGGTTGATAGCCTAGGCTTGGTCAAGCAATACAGCAATTTAGTGGTGTCTCGTAGTTTTTCTAAGGCTTATGGTCTAGCAGGTTTGCGAGTCGGTTATGGTGTGTCACAACCCACCTTAACCAGTTTGATGGCGCGTGTACGTCAACCCTTTAACGTAAATGCTTTGGCACAAGCAGCTGCCATTGCGGCGCTACAAGATGATGAATTTTTACGCCAAAGCGAAGCGGTCAATACGGCAGGTAAGCGACAGCTAGAAAATGGGTTTAAAGCCTTAGGGTTGCAGTATGTGCCCAGCTACGCAAACTTTGTGCTGGTGCATATTGGCGCTAAGGCGCTAGATGTAAATCAAGCGTTACTCAAGCGTGGCGTCATCGTGCGCCCTGTCGGGGCTGACGGGTTACCCGAGTGGTTGCGGGTTTCAATTGGTTTAGAAACAGAAAATGCAATTTTTCTGAAGGCATTAACAGCAGTCTTGCCTGAGGTATTGGCGCAATAATGAGTCATGCTTCTGACCCAAATGCAAAACCGCATGCCCAGTCTGCAGCGCATGCAGAGGGTCACTTCCCTACAAATCGTATTGATACCTTAGCCATTATCGGTGTCGGTTTAATTGGTGGCTCGTTCGCAGCGGCCATACGGCAAGCGGGTGCAGCGCAGCGCATAATTGGTGCGGGCCGACGTCACGAGGTGCTCGTTGAAGCACTTGAATTAGGTTTAATTGATGAAATAATGTCAATTGAACAAGCTGCTGCGCGAGCTGATTTTATTTTATTGGCGACACCGGTTGGCAGCTACGAACTGATATTTAAGACGATTGCGCCACACGTGTCAGACCGCGCAGTTATCACCGATGGGGGTAGTACTAAAAATAATGTGGTTCAAGCGGCCCGTGTGGGTTTGGGGGCTAGAGTAGGGCAGTTTGTACCCGCTCACCCCATTGCAGGTTCGCATTTAATGGGCCCGACCGCGGCCAAGGCTGACTTGTATAGGGGTCGCCAAGTGGTTGTGTGCCCATTACCTGAAAACACGACGCACGCTGTTGATCGCGTAAGCCATGCTTGGCGTGCATGTGGTGCGCATGTGCGATCGCTAGACCCCAAGCAGCATGACGAGGTGATGGCTACCATTAGTCATTTGCCGCACTGGCTAGCGGCGGTTTACATGACGCATGTTTTGACCGACCCCAATAGCGATCTTGACCTAGCCATGGCAGGCACCGGCTTTGCAGACTTTACCCGCATTGCGCAAGGTTCAGACGAAATGTGGCGTGACATCATGATGCAAAATCGCGAGGTTATGCTGGCACAAATTAAAGCGTATCAAGTCGTTTTAAGTGAAGCCCATCAAGCACTTGAAGCAGGTGATGAACTGATACTGCAGGCTTTTTTACAACGCGCTGCGATTGCGCGACGCGA
>JBDNHM010000191.1:0-6423 GCA_041688825.1 Burkholderiaceae bacterium
AGGTAGTTGGCAAAACTTAATTTCATACTAATCGGGAGTTGAACTCCAGATTAGTATGAAATATTTAACTTCAATATGATACCTAGACACATTCTTACCGAACTCAAGACTCAACTGCCTGAATACCCGATCGTTAAGGTAACAGGCCCCTCAATTATTGAGCTACTTGCAAGAAACTGTAGATAACCGTGAAGCAATCACTCAGTCGCTCGCAGGTCGAACGGGTATTTTGTAATGAGCCCATTCAAACAAAAAAAAGTCTAGTATGGCCAAATTAAAACCTTTCTAGAAAAAAAAGGGAACCTGATTGGTGAAAATAACATACACATTGCGGCACACGCGATCAGTCAAGGTCTAATATTGGTTACAAATAATTTGAAAGAATTTGAACGCGTTCCTAAGTTGGCATTAGACAATTGGGTATAGTAGATTCACTTTAACGTCATATCAAGAACACTTATTACAAACATGATCGGACCATACGACACCAACACACTGTTACATGTATTTTTTTTGATCGCCATTGTGGTCGAAGCCATGACTGCGGCGTTGGTTGCGGGTAAGCGAGAAATGGATTGGCTCGGGGTATGCCTTCTGGGTTGTGTCACGGCCTTGGGCGGCGGGTCGATGCGTGATTAAGATGAATAATCACGCCAAACTATATCTTATATTGGCGTGAATAACGGCTTTATTCACGCCAAGTGCTTTTGTTAGGCTGACGAAACTTTTCGCTTGAATTAAGTTTTCAACCGATAGCCAGTTTTGAATATTTTCTTAACGCACCTAGTTGCTTGTATGCGCTGTTCGTTTATGCATTCATTTCAAGCAGCACTTTGATGTGTTGTTTGACCTGATCTAACTGAGCTGCCGTGACTTTTGACTTGAACTTTGCTTGGCGTTGTTGCCAGTCTAATGATTTCATTTGGTCTGACAACACAACGCAGGGTGTCGAACCAGATTGAACAGCCACTTCAAATGGGTAGCCTTTAATTCTTGTTGTAACGGGGCAACAAACGGCTAAGCCAACTCTACCATTATATGAAGCGGGGCTAATGACTAATGCTGGGCGATGGCCTGCTTGTTCACGGCCTGCTTGCGGGTCAAATTCAAGCCACACGACATCACCTGAATCGGGTACATAATTACGAGGCATTAAAGTACCTCTTTGCCAACACTTGCGCCAAACGACTCTTCTGCATGCATATTTTCTGGCGTGATGCATGCCAGCATATCGTTAAGATTCAGTTTTTTTTCAACAACAGGCTCAATAATAATTTTGCCTTTCACGACATGAATGTTAACGGCTTGATCTAATGAAATTTCTGCAAGACTCATAATTGAACTGGGTAACCGAATAGCGGGGCTGTTACCCCATTTTTTGATGGTTGCTTTCATGACAAGCCCTTAAGATCTCTTTTAAAGTATATACATTGTAGACACATATTAAAGATCAGGGGGCTGTGAGTCAAGCAAAAAAAAGACGACTTTTTAAATAAAATATTTAAAATCAACGTCTTCACACGAAGTTCAAATCAAGTTATTAAGTTTTCAACCGATAACCAGTTTTGAATATCCAGGGCCTCTCGAAGGGAGTAACGATTAATACGCTTGACATTTTTTCGTTCTGGCAACAGAATGTCTCATTAATGTTACACAGTTATGCTTAATAGTTTACTAATGAGTCATTTTTATGGTTAAACCTATTTCCCGTCCCTTTTCACAGTACGGCCTAGATGCGCTAGCGTTGCTGGGTCAGTTTATACGTGCAGCCCGCGTGGCCAAGGCAATGACCTCAATTGATGTAGCGACTCGCGCAGGTATTTCTAGGTCCTTGCTGCAACGCATCGAGCGTGGCGACCCAGGTTGCTCAATTGGTGTGGTGTTTGAGGTGGCCACGTTATGCGGGGTAAAACTGTTTGATCTTGAGCCAAGGCAGTTAAACGACCATTTGTCTCTACATCGAGAAAAAATGGCTCTGTTACCCAAAGCCGTGAGGCCACGTTCAAAGCAGGTTAAAGATGACTTCTGAAAAAAATACAAAATATTCAGAAGCCTATGTCTGGTTCTGGCTGCCCAACGCAACGCAACCGGTGGTTGCAGGCTTGCTCTCTAAGCAGGGCGAGCAGTTGGTTTTCAACTACGGTCGCAGTTATTTAGCCCGTCATGATGCCATCTCGATCTATGCGCCAGAGTTGCCACTCCGCTCTGGAATGCTTCCGTTGCTACCAGGGCTAAGCATGCCCAGTTGCATTCGTGATGCATCGCCAGACGCATGGGGCCGACGCGTGCTGATTAATCGCAAAATGGGCTTGAAAGTTGCAGATACCCCCCACGCAGAACTTGACGAGTTAACCTATCTACTAGAAACAGGCTCTAACAGAATTGGCGCACTAGACTTTCAGCAATCAGCGACTCAGTATGTGCCAAGGCAATCACAGCAACCAACACTAGAAGCTTTATTAACCGCTGCAGAAAAAGTCGAACGAGGCTTGCCCCTCTCGTCAGAATTAGATGGGGCGCTGCTGCATGGTACATCTTTGGGGGGAGCAAGACCCAAGGTGTTACTTGAAGATGGCCACCGTTCGTTTATTGCTAAATTTTCTGCAAGTACTGACCTCTATAGCGTGGTCAAATCGGAATTTATTGCCATGCGTCTGGCCGATGAGGTGGGGCTCAATGTTGCACCTGTGCATCTGCGCACCACGTTGGGAAAAGACGTTCTATTGATTGAACGCTTTGACCGTATAGGGTCTAGCGACGGTTGGTGCAGACGTGCCGTGGTGTCTTCGTTAACAATGTTCGAACTCGATGAAATGATGGCAGCCTATGCTAGTTACGAAAAGCTGGCAGAGATTATTCGTTACCGTTTCATAAAGCCCAAGCTGACCTTGCGAGAATTATTCTCTCGATTAGTATTCAACATTTTGTGTGGCAATACTGATGACCACGCCCGCAATCATGCTGCTTTTTGGAATGGAAATCAGTTAGCCTTAACCCCCGCCTACGACATTTGTCCGCAATCACGCTCAGGTCAGCAGGCTTCACAAGCCATGCTCATTAAGGGTGTAGACCGAACCAGCCAAGTTGGGATATGCATTGCGGCAGCATCGGTATTTCTGCTCAGTCAACAAGAGGCTATTGATATAGTCAATCTTCAGGTCAAGGTGATTGAACAAAAATGGCAGGCTATCTGTGATGAGGCAGCCTTAAGTGAAATTGACAGGGGTTTTTTTTGGCAACGTCAATTCCTAAACCCCTTTGCCTTTCTTAACGCACCAAGCGGCGTGTATGTGCCGTTCTCTGGTTCTGGCCATTAAATAGTCTAATTTTCAATGCTTAACCACCGATTTGGGTTATTAAGTTTTCAACCGATAACCAGTTTTGAATATCCAGGCCAGCGCGGCGAGTGCGCTGAACAAGAATAGAAATATCATGACAAGACTGGTGGTCAGGCTCACATCGCCTACGCCATAGAAGCTCCAGCGAAAGCCACTAACTAAGTAGACGACGGGGTTTAGCAAGGCGACGTCTTGCCAAAAGGGTGGCAACACTGAGATTGAAAAGAAGCAGCCGCCCAAAAAGGTTAAGGGCGTAACAATCAAGAGCGGAATGATTTGCATTTTTTCAAAGCCATCGGCCCAAATGCCAATGATGAAGCCCACCAAACTGAATGTGATTGAGGTGAGAACCAAAAAGAACAACATTAAAAATGGGTGTTCTATGCGTAACGGCACAAAGAAGCCAGCAGTTGCCAAAATAATTAGACCCAGAATTATTGATTTGGCAGCCGCAGAGCCTACGTAGCTGAGCACAATTTCAGTGTATGAAACGGGTGCAGACAGTAGCTCGTAAATGGTGCCAGTAAATTTGGGAAAATAAATACCAAACGAGGCGTTTGAAATACTTTGCGTAAGTAAAGACAACATGATCAGGCCTGGCACAATAAAGGAACCAAAACTGACCCCGTCTATTTCTGGCATTCGCGTGCCAATTGCTGTTCCAAAAACAATAAAGTAAAGCGAAGTTGAAATAACAGGCGACACAACGCTTTGCATTAAGGTGCGGCGGCTGCGTGCAAGCTCAAACATAACGATGGCGCGAATGGCGTGCAGGTTCATGCTGACACCTCGCTTTTACGGTCAGCCACGAGGCTCACAAAAATGTCTTCAAGCGAGCTTTGGCTGGTATGCAGATCTTTAAACAAAATACCCACAGCGGTGAGTTCACTCAGCAACTCGGCAATACCTGCACGGGGGTTTTTTGCATCATAGGTGTAGGTTAATACGGCGCCGTCTTCAGACAACACCAGCCCTTCTGCATTCAACGCTTTGGGCAGCTCTGAAATGGGTTGTTGTAATTGCAGGGTTAATTGTTTTTTGCCCAGCTTTTGCATCAGCTCTGTTTTTTCTTCCACCAAAATCAGTTCACCGTTGGTAATCACGCCAATACGATCGGCCATTTCTTCGGCTTCTTCAATATAGTGGGTAGTGAGAATAATGGTGACGCCCGTTTTTTGTAGTTCACGCACCAGTTGCCACATGTCACGGCGCAATTCGACATCTACCCCTGCGGTGGGCTCATCTAAGAATAATATTTGCGGCTCGTGCGACAAGGCTTTGGCAATCATGACGCGGCGTTTCATACCGCCTGAAAGCGTCATAATTCGGCTGTTTCTTTTTTCCCAAAGTGAAAGAGACTTTAGGGTCTTTTCAATGAGCGCTGGGTTGGGGGCCCGACCAAATAGGCCTCGACTAAACGTGACCGTGTTCCATACGCTTTCAAAGGCGTCGGTTGATATTTCTTGCGGCACCAAACCGATCATTGAGCGGGTGTGACGATAGTCTTTTACGGTGTCGTGGCCATCAACGGTAATATGCCCACTGCTGGCCGTTGAAATGCCACAGATAATGCTGATTAAAGTGGTTTTACCTGCGCCATTGGGGCCAAGCAAGGCAAAAATTTCGCCCTGCTTAATATCTAGATTTATGTTTTTTAAGGCAGAAAAGCCAGACGCGTAGGTTTTTGAAAGTTCAGAAATTGAAATCATGGTACTTAGTGTAAGCCTTAGCGACGAAACGCTGTAGCAACTGGGCCCTAAGAAAAGGTCATCAATTCCTAACTACTCGTGCAACACGTTAATGCGCGCAACATACTTAGGCGTTGGCCCATCAACTTTATAGGGCAGCAAGCTGCTTATACGATTCATGATTGAACCCAACAAGCACTCGTATAGAGCCTACAGTTACAAAGTACGGGGCAGCCCCTTTGTAAAAATTTTAAAATAAGTTGCAAAGTGCGGGGTAGCGCATTACCTTTAAAGTACTGTCGTTACAAAGTACTTTTTAGTTCAAGTGATTCATGGCACTCAAATCTGATCATCACCGCTTGCCTTAATAAATTAGACGCAAATTAGACGCAATTGACTAACCGGAGACTGCTTTGGCCCTAAACCCTAAACTTGTTGAAATGTTGGAATCTGTGCGGGCGAGTGGAAGCCCCGCCTATCATCAGTGCACGCCCCAACAAGCACGTGAACTCATTGCTGCAAGCGCCATGGCGCTTGGTGAGGGGCCAGTCGTTCATGAGGTTGTTCAAATAGAAGTTCCCGTCAGGTGGGGCAATATTTCTGCAAATCTGTACCGAAGCGGGCCAACTGATAACGGTTTAATTGTCTATTTACATGGTGGGGGTTGGTGTCTAGGCACAATGAGTGATTTTGATGCGCTGGCACGGCTGCTGTGCCAACAAAGTCAGTGTGCCGTTCTGCTACTTGACTATCGATTAGCACCTGAACACCCCTACCCCTGCGGGTTGGAAGACGCACTTGACGGTATTAAATGGGCCTATCAAGAACGCAATTCGCTTGCTGGTGCAGAGGTGCCATTAATGGTTGCGGGCGATAGTTCTGGCGGTAATTTGGCTGCTATAGCGGTCAATGAACTGAATCAGCTTATTCCCATCGCAAAGCAGTTGCTGGTCTACCCCGTTACTGACTGCAATTTTGAGACCGAAAGTTATAACCAATTTAGCTCGGGTTACTTTTTGTTCAAACAAGATATGAAATGGTTTTTTCAGCACTATGCGCCAGCGACTGACTGGGCTGACGAACGCATCTCACCCCTTCGCAGTAAAAAGCTGCAAGGTCTTCCTTCTACTTGGGTAGCCGTTGCCGATCACGATGTACTGCATGATGATGGCGTCAAATATGCTCGCGCATTAAAGGCCAACGGTGTTGATGTCGATTTGCATGTCTACCCCGGTATGACGCATGGCTTCATACGCATGGCAAACGTCATTGATGTGGCCCACCAAGCCGTCTGTGACATGGGTCAAGCCGCACGTGAGACGTGCCAACGCAATCTTGGCGATAACGCCTAGTCATAACAGTAAACTTCAGTGTGGTGAGGGTGGCGTAAACGAGGG
>JBDNHM010000192.1:0-10463 GCA_041688825.1 Burkholderiaceae bacterium
AAATTCTGGCTTATCGGGTGCTTGTTCGGGCGACACTGTCCAGCGCCACATGGTTTCTTCAGCTTCGGCTTTAGGGTCTTCAAGGTGACGGCCTTCAAAGCTGATGTGCAGCAGGTTAGCGTCCATTGAGTAGGGTGCGCCCCCTTGCTTGTGTTTCATATCAACAGGAATGCCTGCGGCTTCTGCATAGGCCAGCAGTTTTTGACGTGAAAGAAGGTCCCATTCGCGCCAAGGGGCAATCACTTTAATGCCTGGTTCTAAGGCGTAGTAGCCCAATTCAAAGCGAACTTGGTCGTTACCTTTTCCCGTTGCGCCGTGTGAGACGGTGTCTGCATTGACTTGGCGTGCAATTTCGATTTGACGCTTGGCAATCAATGGGCGGGCAATGGAAGTACCTAACAAATATTCACCTTCATAAATCGTGTTGCAACGAAACATGGGGAATACAAAATCACGCACAAATTCTTCACGTAGGTCATCAATAAAGATGTTCTCGGCCTTAATGCCCATTTGCAGGGCTTTAGCACGGGCTGGGGCGACTTCTTCACCTTGACCAATGTCTGCAGTGAAGGTCACGACCTCGCAGGCATAGGTGTCTTGTAGCCATTTTAAAATGACTGAGGTATCTAAACCACCTGAATAGGCGAGAACGACTTTGTTAACTGTGCTCATTAGTGACTCGTTAATTAAGTAAAAAGTGTTGATTTTAAGAAAGCGCTTATTCAAAGTAAGCACTTGATTTAAAAAATATTTATTTTAAGAAAGCACTTGTTTTAAGAAAGCGCGTGTGTAAAAAAAGTTTAAGTCTTAAAAGAAAATACTCATATTTGAAAACTTAAACAATACAGAAAATAATTTTAGCGCGCATTGCCAGAATCTGTTTAGCGCTTGAGTAGTTAAAAACTAACCAATTAGAGCGGGCCCTTATAGGGTCTACTTTTCACCTAAAAGTAAATATTCCATTAACGCCTTTTGAACATGCATGCGGTTTTCGGCTTCGTCCCACACCACGCTTTGCGGGCCGTCGATCACCTCGGCAGTCACTTCTTCACCCCGGTGGGCAGGCAAGCAATGCATGAACAGTGCGTCGGGTGCAGCAACTGACATCATGTCAGCATCAACGCACCAGTCTGCAAACGCTTTTTTACGAACTTCATTTTCAGCCTCGTAACCCATGCTTGTCCAGACATCAGTTGTGACCAAATCGGCTTGTTTACAAGCGTCTTTGGGGTTTTCAAAATTCTCAAAGGTGCCGGGGGGTATGTGCGCGAGACGTTTGGCGTCAAGCTGGTAACCTTTGGGTGCCGAAATATTGACTTTAAAGCCGAGTAGGGCGGCGGCTTCGATCCAGGTATAGGCCATATTGTTGGCATCGCCAACCCAAGCGACAGTGCGGTTTTCAATACTTTTGCGGTATTCAATAAATGTAAAAATATCAGCCAAAATTTGACAGGGGTGAAATTCATTGGTTAAGCCGTTAATGACAGGCACCCTAGAATGCGCAGCAAACTGATCAATACGCGTTTGTTCAAAAGTGCGAATCATTATGATGTCAACCATACGAGACACCACCCGCGCAGTGTCTTCAATGGGTTCAGAACGACCTAATTGTGAATCATGTGTGGTCAAGTGAATAACGCCACCACCCAGTTGATACATACCCGCTTCAAACGACACGCGGGTGCGGGTGCTGGCTTTTTCAAAGACCATGGCAAGGGTGCGATCGTGAAGCGAAAGATGCGGCTCGTAGCGCTTGAATTTATCTTTAATGATTTGCGCACGCTTTAAAACATAGGTAATTTCTGCTTGAGAAAAGTCACTAAATTGTAAAAAATGTTTGATCGGTTTAAGTGCTTTTTCTGGCGGGTTCATATTTTAATTCCGATTACTTTGAGCCATCTAGAAACTGCTTAATAAGCGGAACCAGACGATTAACGATTTGATCTGCTTCGTCTTTTGACAAGATCAAAGGGGGTAGAAGCCTAATGACGGTGTCACGGGTGACGTTTATAAGCAACCCGGCTTCAAGCGCTTGTTTTGCCAAAATGCCGCATGGGCGGTCAAGTTCAATGCCCAGCATTAAGCCGCGGCCACGAATATCTTTCACGCCTTGGAGATGACCCAACGCTTGAACCAGCTGTTCTTTTAAGTGGTCGCCTACGATCTGAGCGTTTTCAAGTAAGTTTTCTTTCTCGATGGCATCAAAAACGGCTAAACCGGCAGCGCAAACAAGTGGCCCGCCACCAAATGTGGTGCCGTGCGTGCCAGGGGTAAAAACACCTTTAGCGCGCCCGCCAGCAACCATGGCGCCAATTGGTACGCCACCGGCTAAACCTTTTGCAAGGGTGATGACATCAGGTTTAACATCAACCCAATGGTGTGCCAACCACTTACCAGTTCGGCCAATGCCTGACTGCACTTCATCAATCATTAAAAGCCATTCGTTTTGATCACACAGCGTACGTAAATCTTTTAAATATTGTTCATCAGTGGGGCGAATACCGCCTTCACCTTGTAGCACTTCGAGCAAGACCGCGACGACGCGGGGTTCTTTTGCAGCAGCAGCTTTGACAGCATCAATATCGTTATATTTAACTTGCATGAACCCTTGGGGTAGGGGACCAAAGCCTTGGCGTGCTTTCTCGCTACCTGTAGCCGCTAAGGTGCCGAGTGTGCGGCCTGCCCAAGACGATTCCATTGTGATGATAGTGGGTAAATCATTACCTTTTTTATGGCCGTAGAGGCGTGCAATTTTAATAGCGCCTTCGTTGGCTTCGGCACCGCTATTAGAAAACAGCACTTCATCTAAACCCGTGATGTCAAGAATACGTTGCGCCAATTGAGTTTGTAATGGCACTTCGTAGATGTTTGACGTGTGAATAACCTTAGCCGCTTGTTCGCTAATAGCACGCACCAAACCAGGGTGGGCATGGCCTAGGCAAGACACACCAATACCCGCCAAACCATCAAGGTAGGTGTTGCCTTGGTCATCAAAAAGCCAGACCCCTTTACCGTGGGTAAAGCCTACAGGTAAGCGAGCGTAGGTGTTTGCTAAGGGGCTTGTCATGTCAAAATTCCAATAAACTCAATATTAATTTTGTGAGGGAAACTAAAGTGTAAGGTCAATTTGTTGCAAGGTGAGTAAGCAAGCATGAACGGCATAAGGTTTTAAACGCCCCCGACTTTTATTTTAAAGTCTATTTGAAATAAAAGACTTCGACAGGAGCCATCAGATTGGTGAAAGCTCAATCATATACAATTCATTCGGCATGAATGAAACAGCACAATTTTTCGTACTTCACGGTACCACAATCGATGGTCAACGCTTTCGCCCCAGCGATTGGGCAGAACGTCTAGCCGGTGTGTTAGCGCCTTATCGCCCGCTAGGTAGTCGCACTAATCATCTTACTTATTCGCCTTTCGCTGTGCCAAAAATAATTGATGGTGTGCGCTGCGTTGTGATTGACAACCGTTTGCGGGCCCTTGAGCCCCTTGCCTGGAAGTTTGCGCACGACTTCGCTATTGATAATCAACTAAAAACATCTAGTTGTTAAACAAAAGCTTTAATTGACTGCTGTTAAAAGTGGTTTACCGGCAAAATAAGCTTGCACGTTTTCTAAAACCAATTCAAACATGGCTTGTCGGGTTTCGTGGGTAGCACTTGCTTGATGTGGCATCAGAACCACATGTGGCATGTGCTTAAGCGCGTCTGGCACAATAGGCTCGTGTTCAAACACATCTAGTGCTGCGCCACCTAGCTCGCCTGAGCCTAAAAGCTCAACCATTGCTGCTTCGTCCACCACAGGGCCCCTAGCAATATTAATTAATATACCTTTCGGACCCAGTGCGCGCATGACGTCTGCATTGATGAGGGCTTGGGTTTGTGAACCACCAACGGTAGCGACCATTAAGAAATCAGACCATTTGGCCAAATCAACCAGAGAATCTGCTTTTTCAAACGTGACATCATCACGTTTGTTACGATTGAAATATTGAATATTCATATCGAACCCTGACGCGCGTTTGGCTATCACCATACCAATGCGACCGAGGCCAACAATACCTAAGTTTTTACCACTCACTCGCGTACCCAGTGGTAAGTTTTGTTTATTTTCCCACTGGTTGGCACGAACAAACTGGTCGCCCTGCGCGATACGGCGTGCAGCAGCAATCATTAAGCCCATGGCTTCGTCTGCAACGCAGTCGTTTAAAACTTCAGGTGTATTGGTGACTTTAACGTTTAAGGCCGTGGCAGCCTCAATATCAATTGAGTCGTAACCAACACCCCAGTTACAGATGACTTTTAAGTTGGGTAGGGCGCGCATGACATCAGCTCTGCAACCGATGCCCGCTGAGGTCACAATCATTTCAATATCTTGGGCAGTCTTGAGGAAAGCAGCTTTATCGTCTGCTTGCCAGTAGGCTAAAACAGTATAAGTTTCAGCGAGCAGTGCATCAGCGCCGGGTGTGCCCGAAAGAGGGCCAACTTGAAGAATGCGAGGTTTGTTCATTTAAGGGTGCCTATTAAAAGATACCCCACAGCATATCGGCAAATCAACCTTTTAGGGTGTGATTTGCCGATTCAAAATTAAACTTGGGTAATGCAGATCGAGTTAACGACCGCAACGACCGCAGCGAAATAATTAGGCGATTGCTTTAACTGCAGCAGCCAGGCGACTTTTATGGCGAGCCGCTTTGTTTTTGTGGATAATTTTTTTATCGGCCACAGTGTCAATAACACTAGATGTTTTGATCAGCAATTCGTTAGCTACAACTTTGTCGCCCGATTCAATGACAGCGCGAATACGCTTAATTGCCGTACGTAACATTGAGCGTAAGCTTGAGTTATGTTGGTTTTGTGCAACCGATTGGCGGGCACGTTTGCGAGCTTGGGCAGTATTAGCCATAGTTAATTTACTTGTGTAATTTTGATAGGTTTATGTGCTTGGTTTATTTATGTACTTAATTTATGTACTTAATTTGCGAACTTAATTTACGAACTTAATTCACGTACTTAATTTACGTACTTATTTATAAACTTAGTATATATATTTAATATCTTAGCCATAAATCATAACATTTTACTTGCTGTACGTGCAAGTACGAATAGCCAACTAGACTTTAGGTGCCGGTGCACGCTTAAAGTCTTTCAAGCGCTGACCGGTAATAAATAGTGTGAGCAGGTAACAAAACAGCCCTACCAAGATAAAACTACCCAACCAAACGACCCTAAGGCCGATGTTTAAGTCGTCACTTGTCCAGGGTACAAGCGCTCTGACGTAAAAAAGAACGCCCGCCATAACGATGACAGCTAGCAACTGACGTGCAAAAAATGCATACCAACCAGGTTCTGGCTTGTAAACAGCCCGTTTTTTGAGGCCGACAAGTAAGGCTAGGGCGTTAATACATGCCCCAAGCCCAATTGAGAGTGCCAAACCGGCATGCGCTAGCCAGGGCACAAAAATTAAATTTAAAAATTGTGTGGCCACTAAAACGAATATGGCAATCTTGACGGGGGTGCGAATATTTTGTTTGCCGTAAAAGCCAGGCGCTAAAATTTTGACTGCTAGTAAGCCAATTAGACCCACTGAATAGGCCATGACCGCTGTTTGTGTTTGTGCCACATCGTAGGCGGTGAACGCACCATAGTTAAAAAGTGTGGCCACTAATGCGTTTGACAGCATCACCATAATAATGGCAGCAGGTACGCCAAATAAAAAAACGAGCCTCAAGCCCCAGTCGAGCAAGTGGCTGTAATGTGCATCAGCAGACTGGGCATGTGCCTTAGATAAACTGGGTAGTAAGACTGTGCCAAGTGCTACACCAATAAGTGCTGTCGGGAATTCCATTAACCGGTCGGCAAAAGAAAGCCATGTGACACTGCCTGCTGCAAGCCAAGTGGCAATGTTGGTGTTAATGAGTAGCGACAATTGCGCCACTGACACACCAAGTGTTGCCGGCACCATTTGTTTCATCACTCGTTTGACTGTGGCGTCTTGCACACTGGTTTTGACTGACGACGTTAAACGGGGGTGAACGCCTAAACGATACAGGGCAAGCCATTGAGTAACCAGTTGCAACAGACCACCGATAACAACGCCCACCGCCAAAGCATAAATTGGTTGGTTAAAATAAGACCCCAGACCAAAGCTCGCTGCAATCATGCTCAAATTCAATAAAACGGGTGTGAACGCGGGCACTGCAAAACGTTTGTAGGTATTTAATACACCAGATGCCAGCGACACCATCGACATACATATAATGTAGGGGAACATGATTTGTGTCATGACCACTGCTGCATGATATTCATTGGCACGGCTGCTCTCGGTCAAACCGCTTGCCATGGCCATCACCACAAAAGGGGCGCCGATCACGCCCACAATTGTAATGAGGGTCAAAGTAAGGAATAAAAGCACCGCCACCCGGTCAATAACTTGCTGCGTTCGTGTTGCTGACTCAGTGTTTTTGATTTGACTCAAAATCGGCACAAACGCTTGCGAGAAAGCCCCTTCAGCAAATAATCGACGCAGTAAATTAGGTATGCGAAAAGCCACCCAAAATGCGTCGGTTAAAGCGCTGGCACCGAACGTTCGAGCAATCATAATGTCGCGAAGCAGTCCAGTGATACGCGACAGTAAAGTGAACGCGCTAACCGTGACCGCTGCGCGACCTAGACTCATTTAGGGGGCATGCGTATTGCGCCATCAAGACGAATGGTTTCGCCATTGAGCATGTCATTGTCAATGATGTGCAAAACGAGTTTTGCAAAATCTTCAGGGTGGCCTAAGCGTGATGGAAAAGGAATGCTGGCAGCTAAAGCATCTTGCACATTTTGTGGCATGCCAAATATCATGGGTGTGCCAAAAATGCCCGGTGCGATGGTCATGCAGCGAATACCTATTGGGGCTAGATCGCGTGCAATGGGTAAAGTCATACCGACTACAGCTGCTTTAGAGGCCGCGTAAGCCGCTTGACCGATTTGCCCATCGAAAGCCGCAACTGATGCAGTGCTAATTAATACCCCACGCTCGCCCGTTGATTCGGGTGTATTTTTGCTCATGGCTTCAGCCGCTAAGCGAATCATGTTGAAGCTGCCGATCACATTAATTGTGATGACTTTTTGAAACAAATCAAGTGCATGTGCACCGTGCTTACCCACTGTTTTAGCAGCAGGCGCCACACCAGCACAATTAATCAAACCAAAGAGTGGGCCCATTTTAAGGGCAGCCGCCACAACCGCTTGCGCAGGCGCTTCTTGTGTAACATCACAATGCAAGTATTGTTGACCTAATTCTTTAGCAAGCGCTTCACCGGCTTCGTCTTGCACGTCAGCCATCATGACCTTTGCACCATGCTCAACCAACATTCTTGTTGTGCCTGCACCTAAACCTGATGCTGCACCTGTAACGATAAATACTTTATTAGCAATTTTCATTTGTCAAAACCTTTGTATCAGTATCTATTTCAAAGCATTAAAAATCTTTTCTTTTATGGCCTCGACTGACCCGATGCCTTGCACCTTTCGATATTGTGGTGCCTGCGGGTCGCCTGTTTCTGCCCATTTTGCGTAATAATCAACGAGCGGTCGTGTTTGTTCTTTGTAAACGTTGAGGCGGTGGCGTACAGTTGATTCTTTATCGTCGTCACGTTGCACTAAAGGCTCGCCGGTTAAGTCGTCTTGTTCAGCTACTTTGGGCGGGTTAAAGACAGCATGATAACTACGGCCACTTGCGAGGTGAACGCGTCGACCACTCATGCGCGAAATGATGTCTTCTTCGGGCACGTCAATTTCAACCACAAAGTCAAGTTTGACACCTGCTTTTTTAAGCGCATCAGCTTGTGGAATAGTGCGTGGAAAGCCGTCAAATAAATAGCCATTGGCACAATCGTCAAGTGCCAAACGGTCTTTTACTAAGCCGATAATGATTTCATCTGAAACAAGACCACCAGCATCCATGATTTTTTTAGCTTCAATGCCTAAGGGCGTGCCAACCTTAACGGCTGCTCGCAACATGTCGCCCGTTGAAATTTGAACGATTTTGTAGTGCTGGGTAATAAATGAGGCTTGAGTGCCTTTGCCAGCACCGGGTGGGCCAAGCAGAATCAATCGCATGGAGACTCCTAAATCGTCATTATTGTTAAATTTATATTGTTGAGTGACGATTATGCCGTAACGCAACAAAACTAAGTATCGTTTATTCTACGGGTTTACCTTGATCAAATGCGACTGCAATACGCCGTGCATGATCTAAATCAAATGGCGTATCAATTCCAAAACCAGTATGGTTTGTTGTAATCATCACTTTTATACGGTAACCGTACTCAAGCGCTCGCAATTGCTCTAGCGATTCAGATGACTCAAGTGGGCTACGCGGTAACTTAGGGAATTTTTGTAAAAACCCTGCGCGGTAAGCATAAAGCCCAATATGATGAAGGGGTTTTATGGTTTCAAGTTGACTGGTGTTGTGCCAAGGAATGGGCGCACGCGAAAAATAAAGCGCTTCTTGCATTTGATTACATACGACTTTGACCATATTTGGTTGAAGAAAATTGTCGGTATTTGCGAAAGGTTTCGCGCAGGTTGACATGGCAGCTTCAGGGTGTGCAGCCAGTAAATTTGCGACTTGATTAATTAATAATGGGTTTATGAAAGGCTCATCGCCCTGCACGTTGACCACGATATCGTCATGTTCAAGACCCAGTTGTTCAGCCGCCTCAGCTAAACGGTCGGTACCCGATGGATGGTGCGCTAGTGTCATGAGTACTTCGACCCCATGGTAGGCTGCTGCAGCAGCAATGTCAGCATGGTCAGTGGCGATCATTACACGCGCAGCCTTTGATTTGCGCGCCTGTAACGCGACCCGAATGACCATGGGTATACCTGCAATGTCAGCCAACATTTTTCCGGGCAAGCGCGTCGACGCTAAACGCGCCGGGATGATAGCAACAAATGGTTTCATGTTTACAGTGGTTATTTCGATCGGTTAATTGTAAATTTATGAACCTGTTGGCGTATCAAAGTGTGCAACGTCAGGTTTGTTTAAATTATCAAGATCGATTGTTTCAGCCTGATCAATAAGCATAATGGGTACCCCATCACGCACTGCAAACGCTAGCCTATCGAAACGGCAAATTAAACGTTGGTTTGCCTTATCGTTTTGAAGTTGGCCTTTGCAAAGAGGGCAAACGAGTAGGTCGATTAAATTATGGTTCATGGTGTCATTCTATTTGATTAACATCAGGCGATGTCAGCATTGTTTTAAAACCCACTGACTGAATTGAGCATCAAGCCATTTTAGTTGGGTATGGGCCACCCAAATGCGTTGATCAGATATGTTTTTAAGTTTAATGGCGTCTTTTGCTGTGATGATAATTTCGTCAGCCTTTAATTTATTAAAATCAGCTTCGATCATCAGCGCGTGGTCTGGCAGGGCAATGGTTTGTTCTAAATTTAAGCCTAGGTTTTGAAGTTCTTGAAAAAAACGGTCGGGTAGGCCAATTGCCGCTAAGGCACAAATTTTTCGGCTAGGGTGAGACTGAATCATTTCAATGAACGTTTGGGGCGTCAATTTATTTAAAGGGTTGAGCAGATTTTGAAAATAATCAATTTTGACAGTGAATTGAGTCAGGTAAGGCCGAACGCTGTTAGAGGTATGTGGCACTGATAACGTCGTGGCCCAATTAGGGCTTCTTGTCAAAACGGCATCAACCTGATTTAGACGACCCACGGGCTCTCTGAGCGGCCCTGCGGGAAAGGTTAAGCCATTGCCTTGACCGCGGTGATCTTGAACCAAAATTTCTACGTCTCGGCCCAGCGCTAAGTGCTGCAGGCCATCGTCGCAAATCAAAATGTCAATTTCAGGGTGTGCTTTTACCAGTGACTGGGCAGCCTTCACCCTTTTGGGGTGAACCGCAATCGGAATGCCCGTGAGGTTGGCAATGAGTGTAGGTTCATCGCCAAAGTAATGGCTGCCTAACGTTGCTTGTGTTGTTGAGCTGTGCCCAATACGTGCCGGGCTTGACGTATGAATGTTTACACCGTAACCCCGACTGACAAGCCCTGGTTGTTTGCCTAATTTTAGTAAATCTTGAATCAATGCGATGACGACGGGTGTTTTGCCGGTTCCACCTACAAAAATATTGCCCACTACAATGACGGGCGTAGGCAAATGGGTTGTTTTTAACCAATTCCTTTTGTAAGCTGCGCGTCTGAGTAAAACCAAGGCAGCATAAAGCCAAGATAAAGGCATTAAGCTGTAAAAAAGTAATTGGCGCACCTGCCATTGGTCCATGACCCAATTGCTAATGGGTAAAAAAAACCGTTTCAATCTTTGTCTGCCTGCACGGCGAAACTGACACGCTCAATACCCGCACGTTTGGCGGCCTGCATTGCCATGATGACCCACTGATGGGCGGCTTGCGCATCAGCTCGAATAAGCAGCATGTCTCGGCCTTGTTTGGTG
>JBDNHM010000028.1:0-2358 GCA_041688825.1 Burkholderiaceae bacterium
GAAATTAGCGTCTCTTAACGTTTGCTGCTTCTGGTTAAGCGCAAAATATAAACATTTAAAAAAAGGTAACGCGCTTAAAAAGCAGTAAAGAATGTTGGTGGCGCATCCCTGATTCGAACAGGGGACCTGCGGATTATGATTAATGAAATATCATCATTTATCTACATTCCTTTAAGTTGATCTAATTCTATTTATTACATAAAAATCAATAACTTAAATAATATGTTCGATGATTTGTATTGATGTAAATAGACTGCCAAGTATATAATTTGTCTACATAGTGTCTACACAGACGTTCTAACGCTACTAGGGCAATCATGGCTGAATACGCTAATTTCACAGTTGAACGGGTCAAGCACTTTAAATGTGACCTAAGCAAGTCTCAAAGCTTCCTGCGAGATGCACGAACGCCGGGTTTAGGACTCAGGGTTACTAGAGGGGGAGCCAGCACCTACATTTTTGAAGCCCGTGCAGGTGATCGAGTAATCAGAAAAAAACTTGGTGACGCTCGTGTGATGCTTCTAAAGGAAGCGCAACTTGCAGCTCAAGCACTGAAACGTAAGACTGACCTTGGTATTGACCCAAGAGACCTAGATAAAGAAAAGGTACGTGTTGCCAAGGAAACGTTGGATAAAAAGACTGCGGAGTTAGCGCCGGCACTCAATGCATGGAACACTTACGTTGCTGACCGTAGCGCGAAGTGGAGTGAACGATACAAAAAAGATCATGAAGATGTTGCGCGACCCGGTGGGGAGCGAATTACTCGGGGTCGTAGAACTGGGATGGCGGAGTTTAAAGCTCAGGGAATACTAAGGCCGCTGCTTGAAAAACCTTTGCGACAAATAAACAATGTAGCGGTCGAAATGTGGTTGATGCCAGAAAAGTCCACGCGCCCTACCCGCACCCGATTGGCCTTATCGTTGTTGACTGCCTTTCTTAACTGGTGTCACGACTATGGGGTGAATGCTAAGAACGAAGATGGAACCGACATCAAGGAATACCCGTTCCGAAGCCAAGTTAACAAAGATGCTTGTGAACGTTTAAAGCGGCAACTACCAAAAGCAATCGCAAAGAATGATTCGCTGCAACGTGAGCAGCTTAAAAGTTGGTTTCAAGGAGTTCAAACGATACCTAACAAAGTACAGGGCCATTACTTGCAGTGTCTATTATTAACGGGTGCACGCCGTAATGAACTTGCCAACCTTAAATGGGAACACGTCGACTTGAAGTGGCTGACGATGACTATTGGCGATAAAGTTGAGGACACGAGAACAATACCCATAACACCATATGTCGCAGAACTTTTAGGCGAGTTAAAAAAAATGAACCTCGTCCCACCGCTGCAACACAACGCCATACGTCGTAAAAAAATTCATGACCAATGGTCACCCTCCCCTTGGGTTTTTAGCAGCATCACATCAGCTAGTGGCCGAATACAAGAGCCTCGTATCAATCACAACAAAGCACTTGAAACTGTCGGCCTGCCTGCATTATCAATACATGGATTGAGGCGGTCTTTTGGATCTCTAGCGGAGTGGGTCGAATGCCCTACTGGCATATCTGCTCAGATAATGGGTCACAAACCCAGCGCCATTGCTGAGAAACATTATCGAGTTAGGCCCATAGACTTATTAAGAATGTGGCATACCAAAATTGAAGGTTGGATTTTAAATGAAGCAGGAATAACCCCAATGAAATCAAACCGAGTAACAAAAACTGCATAGGGAGCTACCCATCATGAAATCAAAGAAAACATACACACTAATTCCGTGGACTGATGTGGCACTAAATATTTATGCAACCTCGGACGCTAAACTAAATGCACGCCCCAACGATGAGCACCTAGAAAGCAAAATCACAAACCTCAACACTTTAATTGCAAGTTGGCTTTTTAACGGTGAGTTAAACGCATACGACCAAAGTGGGGAGCTATCCGGTAGTAAGCCAAAAGAATTAAGTCAGCTAAAACATGTTTACGTTAACTTTGAAGCAGTTAACAAAGCACTAGAAGAAAAAGGTCATCTTAAAAAATTAGTGATAACTGATACAGAAGAGAAAAATGAAGAAGAACCACCTTGGATAGCTAAGGCTAAGGAAATAGCAAACGACTTTTACCTGCAATTAAAAGAGCAGGGAAACCCCCCTACCAAAAATCGAGTTGTTGAAGAAGTTGTCAAACGACTCAAAAGTATGAAGTACAAAACTAAGAATGGCATAGACATTAAGATTGACAATGCTAATAAACAGGCTTTTTTAGATTGGGAACCGCCCAAAGGCCCATAAACCAGTCAAGAAGCTGGAAAACTCACGAAACAAAAAGTTTTCCTGAAAAAATCTGATTGAAATGTCTGGAGAGGC
>JBDNHM010000193.1:0-2300 GCA_041688825.1 Burkholderiaceae bacterium
CAATGGCGTCAACCACATTATTTAGCAGGTTACTTATGTTTTCTTTATCGTTTTCGACACGCACAATACGTGAAGCATGGGCAGGGTCATTGATAAAGGCCATCATGGTGGGACCATAATAAAAACCATTTATGACACCCAACCGAATGTTTTGATTATTTAGCCGTTCATACCATTGTTCGGTTATTTTGAAATTGATTTCGTTCGTATCATTTTCTCGCACGTAAATAACATCTTTTTCAGTACGATAAGCATCAGAATAATAGGCATATTGACTACGCGCATCGCTTTTGAAGGCACCTGCAGCAACATCTCTTGTACCGTTTTTAATATCAATCTGATGCTGGTTCCATGAAACCTCATCAAAATCTAACAAATAACCCATTTTTGCAAAAATAGCCTTAAGTAACTCAACATCAAGGCCTGTTAATCGAGTTGAACCATTCTTAATAACCAGGTATTGATAGGGGTCCCAAGGGTACCAGCCTGCTCGTAGCACTTTTTGCTTTGTTTGCGCGTCTAGAGCAGGCGAGATAGCAACAACTGAAGAGGGTGTTGCCGACCCTTTCGTCTCAGTGCTTAATGCTGAATCGACCAAACCAAAAGTGAGTAAAAGACAAAAAAACCAAGATGTTAGTCGAAGCATTGCTAAGATAATCTCTCATTAATGAGTATAGGGTTATAGCGACACAGTCAGGACTATTTAATAAAAATCAGATTTGACCATTCCACAAACTTTTGCCAGTAGGCTTAATGCATTGCTACACGTTAAAGTAAAAAAATTTTAATATTGTTATGATGGTAGCGAAATCAGTTTATGGTAAATGTGCTGTCTCAGCTAGCTTTAAAGGTTAATGGTTACTAAAAGTAGACATTGTTTTCGTGTTGAACAATGATCAAATATAATACTATTTGCTTCAAATTTGACAGCAATTAAAATTTCAAACCCCAAGGATTTACCTCTTATCATGGCCACCCCAAACAACACTAAAAATTGTTCCAATGCAATTGTCACGGTACTTGAAAACCATGGGGTAACGCATGTTTTTGGTATTCCAGGCGCAAAAATTGACAGCCTTTTTATTGCACTGAAGCATTCCAAAAAAATTAAATTAGTGGTTTGTCGTCATGAACAAAACGCAGCCTTTATGGCAGCTGCGTTTGGGCGCTTAACGGGTACGGTCGGGGTTTGTATTGCAACTTCAGGCCCAGGCGTGACAAATTTGGTTACGGGTTTGGCCACAGCAACCAGTGAGGGTGATGCTGTGCTGGCAATTGGCGGTGAAGTACCCGTCAATGAACGTTTGAAAAAAACTCATCAATCGCTCGACACCACTACGTTGATGATGCCTGCAACAAAGTACTCTGCTGAAATCACAACCCCTAATCAGTTGTGTGAAATTTTGGGTAATGCCATTCGCGCGGCTGAAAGCGGCCGGCCAGGTGCTGCATTTGTTTCTTTACCTAGAGATATTGGCTTAGCTGATTACCCCGGCACTGTGCACGAAGCATGGGGCCAAAAACTGTTAGCGGGCCCTGCCAATCAATTCGCTATAGAGCAGGCATTGACGCTTCTTAATAATAGTAAACGTCCAATCGCTTTGCTAGGTATGCAGTCTTCAGAGGCAGCATTTGCTGAACCATTGGTCAACTTCTTTAAAAAGTCAGGCATACCTTATGTTGCCACCTTTCAAGGTGCAGGGGCTTGGGTGCAAAGAAAGGGCGGCGGTATTTATGCGGGTCGTGTGGGTTTGTTTCGCAACCAGCCCGCTGATAAATTGCTTGACCAAGCCGACTGTGTGCTGACGATTGGTTACGATTCAATTGAATATGACCCTTTTATTTGGAATACTGACACGAATCGACCCGTCATATGTTTAGATACCATTGCGACTGCGCAAGACAATGCTTTTATGCCTGCAATTGAGTTAGTTGGTGATATCGGTGCCACATTAAATGTATTTTCTGTCGGTTTAAAAGTTGGCCTAGACCCAACCTTTGTAAGTGTTGCGCGTGAGGCCGTACAAGCTGTGCAAGCAACGATTGATGAGGGCGCTGGTATGAATAAGTTCCCTGTCGCGCCTCTGCGACTCATTCATGAGTTGCGCAAAGTTATCACACCCGAAACACATGTCGCTTTAGATGTGGGTTCACATTACATTTGGGCAAATCGCTATTGCGCTGCAGACCATGCACGGCAAGTGATGGTGAGCAATGGTCAACAAACACTGGGTGTTGCCATGCCTTGGGCAATTGCGATGAGTATGCTGTACCCAAATGACCGCATTTTGTCAGTATCA
>JBDNHM010000194.1:0-11148 GCA_041688825.1 Burkholderiaceae bacterium
AGTGAAAATGACAAGAAAATTCAATTAGAAAGCTATTACAGTCTGATTATGATGGATGGTGACCGTATGGGGGCCATTCTTTCGGGCGATGATAAAACAGCTATTAGTTATCGAGATAGTTTTCACCCACAAGTACGTAAAGGGTTTGACGAACATGCAGCTAAAAACGTTGCAATTAAAAATTATGGGCAACAAAAACGTGCCATTACACCCAATAGACACTTAGCTATATCTGGCGCATTAAATGACTTTTCTCAAACTGTTGTCCGTCACGTTGTAGAAGAAGAGCATCTTGGTCGAGTCATCTACGCAGGTGGCGATGACGTGCTTGCCATGCTTCCCGTTTCAGACATGCTAAGCACTATGCAACGTCTTCAGCAGGCTTATTGCGGGCAAGACAGTCAGCACGATGGGGGTGTTTACAAAGGTCTAACTTTAAACAATGGTTTCGCGTTACTAAAAGTCGCTCGGGGTGAAAGTGAAAAATTAAAACTCATGCGCATGATGGGCCAGAACGCTACTTCATCTTGCGGTGCAGTCGTAGCCCACCACCAAGCCCCTTTAGCTTCAGTGCTTCAGGAACTTCGGCGTGCAGAAAAGCGAGCTAAAAATGAAGGCGGTCGCAACGCGTTTGCCCTTACTGTTATTAAAAGATCTGGCGGCGCACTTTATCTAACTGCGAAATGGGGTGAGCCTATGCAACTGTTAGAAGACACAGTCGCTTTCATGCGAGCTGATGGCACTTCTCGACGGGCGGTATATAACACCCTAGAATGGTTGCACGATTTACCACAACCCGATGCTGAAGCTACCATGTTGTCATCTTTGTTGGCATTTCAACTTGCACGTCAGGCCAATGTCAAAATACAAAAAGATCAAGCCCCTGATCTTGCAAAACGTCTGGCTCAGTTGAGTGCAGAACAAAGTGACAGCCTTAAGTGGTTAGCCAATTTTCTTAGCGTGGCAGAATTTCTTGCCCGTGAAATTCGTTCATGAGGCACTCTATGGAAAACACCGTTACCACACATCATTTTATTGAACCCTTTGATGTTTTGTTCCTTCGCGGCAATAAACTATTTGGTGATGCCGGTAGTTATGGTGAATCTCTCGTACCCCCTTGGCCATCCGTTGCAGCCGGCGCTCTACGTAGTCAAATTTTAGCCAATGATGGTGTCAACTTGGTTGATTTTGCTGCGGGCCAATTTAATCATCCAACATTAGGTACACCCCAACAGCCCGGTTCATTTACAGTAACTGCTTTCACCCTTGCTCAGCGTCAGAGCGATGGCCAAGTGAGCGCATTACATATGCTACCTGCGGACTTGGTTGTCACTGAACAGAATAACCAGGTCAGTATTCAGGCCTTGCAACCAAGTCTACTCGCATCGGGTATGAGTAGCTCGTGTGTATTTCCCAAAATTCCTGTTTTAGCTCAGAGCGAGCGTAGCAAAGCAGTCACGGGCTATTGGCTTACAAAAGAAGGTTGGCAAGATTACTTATATGGTCGGCTGCCTAAAGTCAATTCGGGTTTGATTCATATTAATTCTCTCTGGGACACAGACCATCGAGTGGGTATTGGTTTGAATTCAGCAACACGAAGTGTCGATGAAGGAAAACTCTTTACCGCCCAAGCTGTCGCTTTCAAACCTAGTATTGGTTTTTTGGTAAGTGTGAGAGGTGCTGAAATACCAGCGAAAGGCACGCTTCGCTTAGGTGGCGATGGGCGTGCGGCCTTAAGTGAAAAAGTTGTGCCTCAATTGCCTGAAACAGATTTAACAAGCGTATCTAAAGATGAACGTTGCCGCATCGTACTCACTTCACCTGGGCTCTTTAGCCAAGGCTGGCTACCCAACGGCTTTGCTTTAAAAAACGACGGTAGTTACTGGTTAGATCACTCTGACGTACGTGCGAAATTAGTTTGTGCGACGGTACCGCGTTCAGAAGTTGTCTCGGGCTGGGACCTAGCTCGTTGGCAACCCAAAGCAGCGCTTCGATCAGCACCTGCAGGTAGTGTTTACTGGCTTGAAGAACTTGAGGCAACACCAGAAGCCCTTGGCAAGCTTGCCGAAACCGGTTTCTGGAGCAATCAATGCGAAGATACTCATCGCCGTGCTGAAGGCTTTAACCGCTTAGCAATAGCGTCTTATTAAAGTTTGACCCTCATATAAAAAACGGCACCCTATTTATTCTCTTATATTTAGAAAGGATCATCATGTTTGAGCAACAAGCCGCTGTATTCTTATATTCCATCAGCCCTGTTCACATGGGAGCAGGTCAAGCAGTCGGTGTAATTGATAACCCCATTCAGCGCGAACGTCATACAGGCCACCCGTGTTTTTCTGGGTCAGGTATCAAAGGTGCCGTGCGGCATAGCTTCACGGCACTAGGTGGTAATGAAGACAACATTTCAGGTCTCTTTGGCCCTGACTCAAATAGTAACGAATTACATGCTGGAGCCATAAGTTTTGGCGATGCACAACTCATTGCCTTACCTGTGCGAAGCCTTAAGGGGGGCTATGTTTATGCTTCCTGCCCGCAAGCATTAGCTCGAGCGCAGCGCCTTTTGGCGCAAGTCAGCCAAACTCGTAACTGGCCAAATCTTCCTTTGATCACAGAAGGTAGTTGTTTGATTTCAAATGAAGCATTATTAAGTGGTGTATACCACGACAAGCTGCACCTTGAAGCATTTGAGTACACAGTTGCAGACAAAGCATGTGTCGCGTTAAGGGTGATTGGTGAAGATTTAGCTAAAACGGCACTTCCAACGGGTGAGGGTTATACCTTTTTCAGAGAAAAGTTTGCTGCAGACCTAATCATGCTAAATGACACTGATTTTAATTATTTTTCTCAATATGCCATGCTGGTTGAGCCCCATGTTCGTATAGACCCATTAACAGGAACCGCTAAAGATGGTGGTCTTTTCTATACCGAAAATCTACCACCTGAGTCGCTCTTGATTGCCCCGCTAATGGCTAGTAAAACTCGTACTGGTAAAGCTGGCGGTTTAGATGCAACTGCAGTTATGACACAAATAAAAACGATTATTCATAGCAAAGTATTGCAATTGGGTGGCAATGCCACAACTGGGCGTGGGCTAGTTGCTGCCACTGTTGTTGGTAACTAATAAACGAAGAGCATCATCATGATCACATCTAAAAAACTTACGTTAGAACAATTGCGTGCCCAAGACGCTTGGAACCAATGTCAGAATTACGAAAAAGAGCACGTCAATATTGCTAAAGGCTTGCCAGCACTGATTATGAATAGTGGCTTAATGCAAGTATTAGCATACTGTCACGAAAAAGGTAAAGCTAATGAAGAGGTTGCTACTCACTTGCGAGTTTGGTTAAATCATCGAGTAAAAAGTGTAAAAGCTGACCCAGGTTTTGAAGCTTTTATGCAATTTCTTATGAAAATGAGCCCCAGTGATTACCAAGATCTCACTACTGAAGCTTTTGCTTGGTTGCGGTGGATGCGTCAAATGGCACCCGCCCGCGTTAAAGGATCATGACATGCCTATAGCTGCCGTTCCAAACTACATGGGTACAGACTTCAGTCAAGCCTCACCAGGGCAACGCTTTGGCATGTATTTGCCTCTTTGGGGCGTCAATCAACGAACTCATCAACTTCTTTGGAAAAAAAGCGATATTAATTACGAAGAGCGTGGTCAAAATAATAAGGTTTCTGCTTTAGAACAAACTTCAAAGCTCACACCAGCAGATAAGAAACTTAACCTCGCTCTTGTAAAAAAACAAAGTCAAGTTTTCTCAACCGTTTCAAATTCAATAGGCTTATGTTTACAAGCTTTGTCTTCAGCACCATTCACGACGGGTTTAGGGAACGAACACCCCCTTGAAAACGGCTTTTCTTTTCTTAACCCCTATGGCCTTCCTTACCTGCCTGGCAGTGGTGTAAAAGGCGTATTGCGACAAGCTGTACGTGAGCTGGCAAATGGTAACTGGGGTGAATCAAATTGGTGCGATGACAAACGTCACGTTTTAGCAACAAAGCCTGAAGTAAACGTAAGCGACATTGATGTTTTGTTTGGCTTAGAATCAAATGATGATGCCAATCAGCAATTACGTGGCGTGCTTAGCTTCTGGGATGTCATACCTGAGATAAGTGGTGATCGTCTAATGGTTGAAATCATGACCCCTCATCAAAGCCATTACTATCAAAAAGATAGTAGCAAGAAGAGTGAAGATAGTGACTCGCCACATGATAGTGGTTCGCCCACACCGATCACATTTTTGACTGTTCCACCGGGTAGTGGTTTTAACTTTTATGTAGTTTGTGACACTGAAAGGTTAGAGTGTATCGCGTCTGATCTAAACACAAACGATCAATGGAAGACATTGCTCATCGAGGCCTTTGAACACGCTTTTAAATGGTTAGGCTTTGGTGCTAAAACCTCTGTTGGTTACGGTGCATTTGAGCGCGATCATAAAGCTGAAGAAAAACTCGCAATAATTCTAGCTCAAGTCCAAGTAGATAAAGCTCAGCAAGCCAAACTTGCCAGTTTGACCGAGAATGAAAGAGTTGTTGAGGCATTTATACAAGCCGGTATAAAACGTTTTGATACATTGCGAGGCACCAAAGAAAAACCAAATGCCGATTTTCATGCTAAAGCCCGTACGTTAGCTAAAACAGCACTCGAAGGTTCAGGTTGGTCACCTTCAGAAAAGCGTAATGTAGCCGAAGCAATCGGTGAGTGGCTACCAAAAATTGTTCAAGTCGATATGAAAGATGAGCGTAAAAAACTTAAACTTTCTGCGCTTTTTGGAGACATCTGAAGCTATGACGACTTGGTTTGTTAGTCGTCACCCAGGTGCTGTCATTTGGGCAGAACAGCAAGGACTTTGTATTGATCGGCATGCCAGACATCTGAGCGATGCCCAAATCAAACAAATTGCACAGGGTGACACGGTTATCGGCACCTTGCCTATTCATTTAGCAGCAAGTGTCTGCCAAGTTGGTGCGCGTTTCATTAACCTCAGCTTAGACATACCTGCCAATTGGCGAGGACGCGAACTCAACGCAGAAGAGCTTCAAGTATGCAACGCTCGGCTTGAGGCATTCATAATTACTCATGAGGCTATATGACTACTACACAAATATCAACGATTATGAAAGCCCCAGAAGTTCAAATCATGCTGGTTTCCGAGCAAGCCGCACCTAATCTTTTGGCAGCACTTGATTCAGCATTGAAACCCCAAAAAGCAGTTTTATTGGCTAGCAGTATCATGCAAAATAGAGCCCTTTCTTTGCAGAAAGTACTTCAAGAAAATGGAATTGTTAGTCAAATTGTTCCCCTGCCAGATGAGCATAACTTGGATATATTGGAAACAACTTTACTTGAAGTTGCAGTTAACTTTGAGGGTTTATCCATTGCACTTAATGTGACGGGTGGCAACAAACTCATGGCTCTTGCCGCATATTCTGTAGCACAAGCATCAGGTTGGCTAACTTTTTATGTTGATGTTGACACTGATCAAATCATCTGGCTTGATAAAAATCACCCAGCACAACCCTTATCCCAAGACCTGCGATTGAACCATTATCTGCGTAGTTATGGCTATAGCCTTACAAATGGTGTAGAACGGCCTCAGCCCAACGCTGCTTGGCAAAAATTACTGAGTAATTTAGTACTTAATGTTGAAACGCTAAGTGATTCAATAGGGCAACTTAACTATATCAGTCAACAAGCGCGTCATAGTTTGATTTGCAACATGACTGATAGGCAAATGGATAGCCGAAGTCTCGAAGCTGTTTTGCGTAATTTTGAAGATGCAAATGTTTTAAAAGTTAAAGAGAATAACGTTATTTTTCAAAGTGAGGCAGCACGAATATTTGCAAACGGGGGTTGGATTGAGCACCATGTATATCAGACTGTTTGTAAAGTCACTGGTGCGCTAAGCATTCGAGATAAAGCAGCTAATTTGCAGGTGCAAAGTATAGATGGTCAGCCTAACGAAATTGATGTGGCTTTTATGGCACGTAACCGGTTGTTCATGATTGAGTGCAAAACAGCGCGCATGGACAACCCAGAAGACCTCAAAGCTAACGACACACTTTATAAGTTAGCTGAAAACTGTCGGCGCATTGGTGGTCTAGGCACGAGGGGCATGTTAGCTACCTATAGACGATTGCGAGAATCTGAGCTTAGGCTTGCTAAAGCTCTGAAAATTGAGGTGGTTGCAGGCGCTAACTTAAGAAGACTCGACGAAAAGCTAAAACAATGGGTTCGACCTTAAGCCATTAGTAATTACACAATCAAATGAACAATCAACTCATCACTCAACTAAATGTTCAGTTACAAGCACAGCGCAACATATCTTGGCCACACTTCGCAGGTGGTGCACTGCGAGGCGCTTTCGGTCGAGCCCTACGAAAAGCCACTTGTGTCACAGGGCAAAGTACATGTCACAATTGCCCAGTGCGTAACAACTGTGCTTATGGCGTTGTTTTTGACCCAGCACCGCCTGTTAACGCTTTGCACCCCTCATTTAGAGACGGGCAGCCGTTGTATATTTTGAAACCCCCAGCTTTAGGGGTAGCTAAAATAAATACAGGTCAAAACCAGCAATATAAGATAGCGTTATTTCCAGGTGCCGAGCCCTACCTTGGCATCATTCAACATACTCTCAAAAATGCCGCAGAGTATGAGTTATTTAAGGCCGGTGACTTTTTATTACACAGCACTGATATAGAAAAAATATCAATAGTAGTTAACAGCCCTGAGCCAAAGTCTGAATACATTTCAATTCGTGATGACAATGCGCAAGTCATGAAAATCAATTTACGTTGGCTTACACCGTTGCGCATTCAGCAAAATGGCAAGCCATTATTTAAGAGCCAACAACTTGATGCCAATATACTCATTCGTGCGATGCTTCGTCGGCGCACCCAATGGCTTCAAGTGTCTGGTCTACAAGCAATCGACAACAACCTTGAGCTTGAAGCTGCTAATCAATGCCTAATTGATACCCAAAATATGCAATGGCATGACATCAGTCGGTACTCAGGAACCCAAAACAAACGATTGCCTCTTGGTGGCCTGATCGGAAGTGTAACCATTCGTGGGCCTTCACAATCTCTTCAAATATTGCAACCTTTAATTAAGCTTGGTTCGACATTACACATAGGCAAAGAGGCCATTTTGGGCCTAGGTCAATATAAGTTCAGTGAAATACAAAATATAGTGGACCCAGGATTTGAGACAGTGGTTTAAGCTGTAACCTGAATCAAAAGGGTTATACAAAATGAGCGGAACCAAGAAGCGTCAGATCCACAGTTCTGAGTTTAAGGCCAAAGTTGGCTTAGAAGCCATTCGTGGCATAAAGACTATTAATGAGATTGCCCAAGAGTTTGGTCTGCACCCAGTTCAAGTCAGTCAGTATAAGAAGTTGATCTTGGATCAGGCGGGTCAGTTGTTTGAGGGTAAGCGTGGTCCAAAACCCGTGAGCGAGCATAGCGAGCCAGAGCGTTTGTATAGCGAGATTGGCAAGCTCAAGGTTGAGTTGGATTGGCTCAAAAAAAGTCCGGGATCAGCCTGCCCTAAAGCGGCGAAGCTGGATTTCTGAAAGCTGCAAAATAACAGTGGTTCGGCAGTGCGAGTTAGTCGATGTCTGTCGAGCCTCTGTGTATCGCAAATGCAAACCCGTGATGACAGCAGAGATCGAACAGTCGCAGTGTGAGTTGATTGATAAAGAGTACACACGACGGCCATTTTATGGAAGCCGTAAGATGGTGGTTTATCTGAGGAGCCTGGGTCAAATCGCCAATCGCAAGCGTGTACATTCTGCGTGGATTGCTTGGAGCAAGCATTACGCACCCATGGTATGCCAGAGATTTTTAATAGCGACCAAGGCTCTCAATTTACAAGCGAAGCCTTTACGGATGTTTTGAAAAGAGCGCGCGTAACGATCAGCATGGATGGCCCGAGGGCGCGCCTTTGATAATATCTTTGTGGAACGGCTTTGGCGTAACGTAAAGCATGAAGATATATATTTGAACGGTTACCGCACGATGGGTGAACTGACAATCGGATTGACGCAGTACATGAGTTTTTATAATACCGAGCGTCCCCATCAGGCGCTGAGTTACAAAACACCGAGTGCGGTCTACGAGACAGGTACGGGTGGTGGGGCAATGATATTGAATAAGTATGGAAACTCAGACAAGGATTCAGGCATTGCGCTCCCGCTCCATGCCTGAATCCTTGTCTGAATGAACAAAAGAAAAAAAGCAAGAAACGGGGCGGCGCCGACCAGCTGCAGAAAGGAAAAAGTTACAGCTTAAAAAACAATGACTTTTGTCTTGACGACAGGGTCCACTATAAAAAAATAAAATTAACTAGCTAAATAATTTGGCAAGCTTGCCAAATACGCTAATTATTGTTGCATCCCTCAAAATGGGAATATGACAATGAGACACCTTTTTTTAGTAGGCTACGACATAAGCGACCATTCGCGTCGCCGTCATATATTGCGTGACGTTCAACACCATTCATTAGGTGGTCAAAAATCCTTTTACGAATGTTGGCTAACTGTAGGTGAGTTGCAATCCTTAATGGCTCAAATACGTCAACGCATTGACGTTGAAACAGACCGGGTTGTTTTCGTACGTTTAGATTCGCGAATACCATCAATTCAAATGGGTAGCGCTCAAGCTATTGCTAACACCGATTACTTTTACATCGAGTAAAAAATATTATGCCTACACTATACGTTGACCGTAAAGACAGTGAATTGCGTATGACTAGCGGTGTACTACATATTAGTACACCTGATGGTAATCGAAGCTTACCAATAAAGTATCTTGACCGTGTTGTATTGCGGGCCGATACTAAAATGAGTAGTAAAGTTCTTTGCGGTCTTGCTGAAGGCGGTGTGAATTTAATTGCGATTGGTGGGCGTAGCGGCAACCAAGTTGCACAAATGAGCGGCGCACCTCATAACGATTCCAGAATTCGTTGGAAACAAGTACTCGCTCTCAGTCAACCTGAGGTTTGTTGCAAACTAGCATGCTCGATTGTTCAAACAAAAGTTCGTAGACAATTGGCAACTTTGCAGCACATTGCTTTGCAAAGGTTAGATTTACGTAAGCCATTGTTTGATGGTCAGAAAAAACTTCAGCGCATACTGCAAACGCTTAAAAGCGAAGAAATAAGTACTTACGACCTTAACCAGGTTCGTGGTCTTGAAGGCGCTGCTGCAGCAGGGTATTTTGAAGCCTATTTTTTTGCGTTTGCCCCTGTTCTGGGTGCAACAGGCCGTAACCGCCGTCCACCGCGAGACCCTGTTAATGCATTGCTGTCGCTTAGTTACACCATGTTATGTTCTCAGGCAACAGGGGCTTGTTGGTCTGCTGGCCTTGACCCTGCAATGGGTGCTCTTCACGCCATAAGTCACTCACGCCCTGCATTAGCTTGCGACATTATGGAACCCTACCGGCCCAAAGTAGATTTATGGGTTTGGCAAATGTTTCGTGAAAACCAAATTCGTGCTGAGCATTTCGGGCACGATGGAAGCGGTGCGTGTTTATTAGGTAAAGCTGGAAGAGGTCATTTTTACTCGGCGTGGGAACAGTACGCCAGACTTAATCAGAGAAGTTTGTTGCGATATGCCCGTGCTGTAGCACGAGCATTGTCTGCTGGGGTGCGTTCTGACGCATGGGCGCACTTGCAAGACATTCAACCTGATCATCAATGAAAGAAAAATTAATATGAGTGGTATTCCACTATACCTACAGAACAGCAAAGTTCAAAGGTTAGATATTGACAGTACTCAACGCTTAAGAATTGAGCGGAGTGACCTGTCAGAAAAACGAATACCCCTACATTTAGTATCCAGAATTGTATGTCGAAGTTCGCTGGATATTAGCGCTCGCGCATTAGTTGCTTGTATGAAAAAAGGTGTTCCTTTAGCTTTAGTTGACAATGATGGTCAAGCTATTGGTTGGTGTATGGGCGCTCGTCGCACTGAGACAACAATGAGGCAACTTTTAGCCCATGCATTAGACGACTATGAGTGGAACGAATACTATTCCCAATGGTTGTTAAGTCAGCGACAAGCCAACGCTGCTCAATCGCTTCTTTTATGTATCGTACCCGCTACATCTCAGGCGCGTAATAACCCGCGTGCTGCATTATGCAACGCTCATAGACAAAAACATCAGCAAGCGTGTGGCAATTTTGTTAACGCGTTGACCTACTTAGCTCAGCATGAGTTATCTGCACATCTTAACCAAGAAACCGGTGCGCCAGATCTTTTAGCTTGGGCAAGACCTGGTTTGAATATTATTCATGACCTTGGTAGTTTGCTTAGTTTTCATGCACATACTGATGTCCATCATGCCCATCTTTCGTTACAGAAAGACTTAGATAAAGAAGCAATAAGTGCTTGGGCTACACGACATTATGAAAAGCATACTATGCACTGGCAGCAACGTATTGCCCAAATAAGTTGGTCTTTTGAACAATTTTTACGTAACAATTGGTTATAAATTATGGGTAACGAAAAAAATAAAGTTCATAAACGTATTTTGCAACATAGCCATACTCAGCGCTGGCTTATAGCACATGACATTGCCGACCCAAAGCGTTTAAAAAAAGTTTGGCGATTCATGCAGAAAGAATGCTTTCGACTTCAATACTCAGTTTATCTGTTTAGCGGAAGTCGAGAGCAACTTGATCAAGTGCTCGATAAATTGAATCAAATAGTCAATAACAAAGAAGATGACGTGCGCATTTACGCCATCACTGAAAATACTCGTATCTGGGGGCTTGGCATACAATTTAATGATGGTGGGAATACTTTATACGACACATTGTTCAATAAACTCATCATGGATGAGCCAAGAGTATCGATCAAACCTCATGAAAAAAAAGACCTCAGCTTCGCATAACTATATTTTTATGTCGAGTATAGTAATAAGTGGTTGTTTAGTATTCCTTTTTGGATCGATAGAGGTGAAAACCAAGCCCCGAAAACCAGGGGATTAAGACCTTTAGGTATCACCGTAGTTATTCTATCTGGGTTGGTGAAAACCAAGCCCCGAAAACCAGGGGATTAAGACTCATGAGGCCACTCCAGTATTAATTCTGCTACGGTGAAAACCAAGCCCCGAAAACCAGGGGATTAAGAC
>JBDNHM010000195.1:0-22318 GCA_041688825.1 Burkholderiaceae bacterium
AATGGTGGTGTAGTAAGTGACCCGAGCGGCTAAGGCTTGGGTACGTATAGTGCGTGAGTCGGTGATGGCGTTACGGCGTTCTTCAACCGTGTTGATAACCAATGCGATATCGCCATTTTTCAACATATCAACGATATGTGGGCGACCTTCAGCCACTTTGTTAACGATGCTTACCGGTATACCGGCGGCCTCAATTACCGCTGCTGTACCCCGGGTAGCTGCAATTTTAAAACCCATTGAATGCAGACCACGTGCAACATCAACAGCGCGTGGCTTGTCTTGATTTTTAACGCTAATAAATACGCGACCTGATTCTGGCAACTTAACGCTAGCAGCAATTTGTGATTTCACAAACGCCTCGCCAAAGCTTTGGCCCACGCCCATGACTTCACCAGTCGACTTCATTTCTGGGCCTAAAATTGTATCAACCCCAGGGAACTTTACAAAAGGGAAAACAGCCTCTTTGACTGAGAAATAGTGTGGCACCACTTCGTGCGTAATACCTTGCTCTTCTAGCGATATACCTGCCATTGACAGTGCACCAATTTTAGCGAGCTGCAAGCCTGTGGCTTTTGATACGAACGGAACAGTTCGTGATGCGCGCGGGTTAACCTCGAGCACAAACACTTCACCATCTTGCACGGCAAACTGAACATTCATCAGGCCTTTCACGTTTAACGCACGCGCCATAGCGGCTGTTTGACGTTTAATTTCTTCGATGACATCTGCTGATAACGAGAAAGGGGGCAAGCTGCAGGCTGAATCGCCCGAGTGCACGCCCGCTTGTTCGATGTGTTCCATTACGCCACCAATGAAAACGCGCTGGCCGTCAGCAATGCAATCAACGTCAACTTCAATGGCATGATTTAAAAAGTGATCAAGTAAAACCGGCGAATCATTACTGACTTTAACGGCCTCGCGCATGTAGCGTTCAAGATCATTTTGCTCGTGCACGATTTCCATTGCACGACCACCCAACACGTAACTGGGTCGAACCACAAGGGGGTAACCAATTTCACTTGCGTGCGCCAAAGCTTCTGCCTCAGTTCGCGCAGTGCGGTTAAGCGGTTGGCGCAAATTAAGCTTTACTAATAATTTTTGGAAGCGCTCACGGTCTTCAGCCACATCGATAGACTCGGGACTGGTTCCAATAATAGGTACACCGTTGGCCTCAAGCGCACGGGCTAATTTCAACGGGGTTTGCCCACCATATTGAACAATCATACCGACTGGTTTTTCAACATGAACAATTTCTAAAACATCTTCAAGCGTGAGTGGTTCAAAGTAAAGACGGTCTGAGGTGTCGTAATCGGTTGATACCGTTTCAGGGTTGCAGTTAACCATGATGGTTTCAAAACCATGCTCACGCAACGCGAGGGCTGCATGCACGCAGCAATAGTCAAACTCAATGCCCTGACCGATGCGATTGGGGCCACCACCCAACACAATAATTTTTTTACGGTCAGTGGGCTTGGCTTCACACACTTGTTCGTAAGTTGAGTACATATACGCCGTGTTGGTCGCAAACTCTGCCGCGCAGGTGTCAACGCGTTTAAAAACGGGGCGCACATTAAATTGGTGGCGTATTTTACGCACTTCAGATTCAGTACTGTCGAGTAAAAATGCTAAGCGACGGTCAGAGAAACCGCGACGCTTAAGTTGAAACAGGGTGTCGCGACCCAGATCGGCCAGTGTTTTTTGCTCAAGCGCTAATTCAATATCAACAATTTCTTTGATTTGTTCTAGAAACCAGGGGTCTATATGGGTCAGTTGATGCACTTCGTCGAGCGTAAAACCTTGCGCGAAAGCATCGCCAACATACCAAATACGCTCAGGGCCTGGTTCACCTAGCTCGATTTGTATTTTTTCCCGGTCAATGGTTTTTTGGTTTAAACCATCAACACCCACTTCAAGACCGCGTAAGGCTTTTTGGAATGACTCTTGGAAGGTGCGACCAATGGCCATAACCTCACCGACCGATTTCATTTGAGTCGTAAGACGCGAATCAGCCGTTGGGAATTTTTCAAATGCGAAGCGCGGTATTTTAGTAACGACGTAATCAATCGTCGGTTCAAATGAGGCTGGGGTGGCACCCCCTGTGATTTCATTTTTGAGCTCGTCAAGGGTATAACCTACCGCAAGACGCGCGGCAACTTTTGCAATCGGAAAACCCGTTGCCTTAGATGCTAATGCCGATGAACGCGATACACGTGGGTTCATTTCAATAACGATCAAGCGGCCGTTTTTAGGGTTCACCGCAAACTGTACGTTTGAACCACCCGTATCGACGCCAATTTCGCGCAAGACCGCAATCGATGCATTACGCATGATTTGATATTCTTTGTCGGTCAAGGTTTGAGCGGGTGCAACCGTGATTGAATCGCCCGTATGCACACCCATGGGGTCAAGATTTTCAATTGAACACACGATAATGCAGTTGTCAGCGCTATCGCGCACGACTTCCATTTCGAACTCTTTCCAGCCTAATAAAGACTCTTCAATGAGCAACTCACTGGTTGGTGAGGCTTCAAGACCGCGACGGCAAATGGTTTCAAATTCTTCGGGGTTGTAGGCAATACCGCCACCGCTACCACCCATCGTGAAGCTCGGGCGAATAACGATCGGGAAACCTGTTGTGTCGGTGAGCTGAGCAATTTGGCGTTGTACATCGTACGCTTCTGTCAAGTTGTGCGCCACGCCTGATTTAGCAGACTCAAGGCCAATAGAGGTCATGGCGACTTTGAACTTTTGGCGGTCTTCGGCCTTTTCAATGGCATGGGCATTGGCACCAATCATTTCGACGCCATGTTTTTTCAAAACACCTTGGGCTTCTAGATCAAGTGCGCAATTAAGTGCTGTTTGCCCACCCATAGTGGGCAACAAGGCGTCGGGCTTTTCAATTTCAATGATTTTTTCTACGACTTGCCAGGTGATGGGCTCGATGTAGATAACATCAGCCGTTTCAGGGTCGGTCATGATGGTCGCAGGGTTGCTATTGACCAAAATAGTTCGAAACCCTTCAGCTTTTAAGGCCTTGCACGCTTGTGCACCTGAATAGTCGAACTCGCAGGCTTGACCGATTACGATCGGGCCCGCGCCAATGATTAAAATGCTTTTAAGGTCTGTACGTTTAGGCATAAGGCTCTTGAATTATTTCTGCTGGGCCATAAGGCCTACAAATTTGTCGAATAAAGCCACGATGTCGTGGGGGCCAGGGTTGGCCTCTGGGTGCCCTTGAAAACAAAAAACGGGGCGATCGGTTAACTCAAAACCCTGCAAGGTACCGTCAAACAATGAAGTGTGTGTAACCTGCGCGTGCTGAGGCAAACTGCTGGCGTCGACTGCAAAACCATGGTTTTGCGCTGTGATGAAGACACGGCCGGAAGCCAACTCTTGTACGGGGTGATTTGAGCCATGATGGCCGTTTTTCATTTTGACGGTGCGTGCACCGACCGCTAAACCTAAAATTTGATGGCCTAGGCAAATACCAAATATGGGTATTTTTTTATCTAAAAATACGCGGGTGGCTTCAATTGCGTAATCGCAAGGCTCGGGGTCACCCGGGCCGTTTGATAAGAAAATGCCATCGGGTTTTAAAGCCAGCGCTTGTTCAGCTGTGGTTTGTGCCGGCACCACAGTAATGCGGCACCCACGCTCAGCTAACAACCTTAAAATGTTTGTTTTAACACCAAAATCGTAAGCCACCACATGCGGGCCATTGGCTAAGGCTGGCGCAAAACCTTGGCCCAGCGCCCAAACTGATTCTTGCCAGTTGTAGCTGGCGGTACATGATACTTTTTGTGCCAAATCTTTACCCTGCATGCCCGGAAACTGTTTGGCTAACTCAAGTGCTTTGTCTGAATCGTCACCCACAAAAATACATGCGCCTTGCGCACCCCCTTCGCGCAAAATGCGAGTGAGCTCGCGGGTATCAACCCCAGCGATTGCAACGATGCCATGCTCTTTTAGATATTCGGGTAAAGATTGGGTCGAGCGAAAGTTTGAGACGCGCATTGAACAGTCGCGTATGACAAGGCCTGCTGCGTGCACCTTATTTGACTCAACATCTTCTGGGTTGACGCCCGTATTACCAATGTGCGGGTACGTTAACGTCACAATTTGGCCGCTGTAGCTTGGGTCAGTGAGAATTTCTTGGTAGCCCGTCATGGCCGTGTTAAAAACTAACTCGGCAACGGAATACCCAGGTGCACCAATTGAATGGCCATAAAACAAAGACCCGTCAGCTAAGGCTAAAATTGCATGAGAAACGACGGCTTGTGGGTTTTCTTTCAAACCCTCTGGAAAAATTGACGACAACACGCTATTAACCCCGGTTTCAAACCACATATTCAAACCCTGTGAGTATAACCCGCCATGACCAATTTGCTTGAAACACTTCGCCAACAGACTATAGTGGTGGCCGACACCGGTGATTTTGAAGCCATGCAACGATTTCGCCCTACCGATGCCACCACCAACCCCTCTTTAATTTTAAAAGCGGTTCAGCAACCCACCTACAAACACTTGCTTGAGCAATGCGTCAAACAGCATGCTCAGGCACCGCTTGATTTGCGGGCAGATCACTTGTTGGTGGCGTTTGGTACTGAAATTTTACGTATCGTACCGGGTCGGGTGTCAACTGAAGTTGATGCTCGCTTGTCTTTTGACACTGCCGCTACCGTAGAGCGCGCCCAGCGTTTAATTGCGCTTTACCAGGCACAAGGCATTGACCGCAATCGCGTCTTAATCAAAATTGCAGCCACGTGGGAAGGCATACAAGCCGCCAAGCACCTTGAGTCAACGGGCATTCACTGCAATTTGACATTGTTGTTCGCACTTGAACAAGCGGTTGCGTGCGCCAATGCCCAAGTACAACTGATTTCACCTTTTGTCGGTCGTATTTACGATTGGTATAAAAAATCAGCGGGTACCTCTTGGCAAGAAGACGCCCATGCTGGGGCACAAGACCCCGGGGTTTTATCTGTTTCACAAATCTACGCTTACTTTAAAACCCGCGGTATTCGCACAGAAATTATGGGGGCCAGTTTCAGAAATATTGGCCAAATTATGGCGCTTTCAGGTTGCGATTTACTGACTATCAGCCCTGAACTGATGGCTGAACTAAAAGATAAAACGCACATTGATTTACCTGGTTTTGAACAAACTGATCAGGCACGCCTGACCGCACATTTCGTGCAACAACATGCTGGGGCTGATGTGAACGTTTCAAGTGAGCCGGCCTTTCGATTTTTATTTAATCAAAATGCGATGGCTAGTGAAAAACTGTCTGAGGGCATTCGGGCGTTTGTGGCAGATTCAATCAAACTTGACTCTTTACTTCAGTAAAAAAGCCAGAACATGTGCCTTTAAGAACATGTGCCTTTGTTATGTAGGGCGCCTTTCCATTAAAGCCCACGCTACGGTGCCTGCATCAACATATTCGATTTCGCTGCCAGCGGGTACACCGCGCGCAATGCGCGTCACGTTCAAGCCTTTGCTGCGTAACGCATCGCCTAAGTAATGCGCCGTGGTTTCGCCTTCGGCAGTGAAATTAGTAGCTAAAATCACTTCTTGCACCGAACCGTCAGTGGCGCGAGCCACCACACGCTTAAAATCAAGTTGTTGCGCCCCCACCCCTTCGAGTGGTGCCAATCGACCCATCAATACGTAGTAAAGCCCTTTGTAATTATGCGTTGACTCAATTGAATTTTGATCAGCCGAAGTCTCGACAATACAGAGCTGCGTTTGGTCACGCTGAGGGTTGAGGCAAGTGGCGCATACAGGTACCTCGGTGAAACCGTTGCATCGATCGCAATGCAACAAGTTTAGCGCAGCCTGAGTTAGTGCTGCGGCTAAATTGTTTGCCGCTTGGGGGTCGTGCTGCAACAAGTGGTAAGCCATACGGCGTGCTGTACGCTCGCCTACTCCGGGCAACTGCCGCAATGCTTGCACGAGGTCAATCAGGGGTTTCGGTTCGGGCAACATTGACGTCATAGCTTAACGCTTAAGGATGGTTTAAAAAAATATCGATTTTAGAAAGGTAACTTCATACCGGGTGGCAAGGGCAAGCCCGCTGTAACAGTTGCCATACGCTCTTGCGATGTAACCTCAGCTTTGCGCAAAGCGTCATTAAATGCAGCTGCGACCAAGTCTTCTAACATGTCTTTGTCGTCAGCCAGAAGGCTGGGGTCAATTTCAACACGCTTTACGTCGTGACGACAATTCATCGTGACTTTCACCAAACTACCACCGGCGACGCCTTCCACAAAAATATCAGCCAAAGCATCTTGTGCCTTTTTAAGATTTTCTTGCATTTGCTGGGCTTGACGCATCAAACCTGCCATTTGTCCTTTCATCATTTTCTTTATTTCCTTTGAGTCAAATCGTGCAGTTTAAAACGACACGGAATTTATAGGGTTAGTGTAGGGTGGGTGGTACGGGTTGAATTGAGCCAGGTATAACGTTTGCATCAAAGTCTCGAATCAAGGTCAGTACAAACGGGTCTTGAGCAACAGATTGTTCAGCTTGAAGTTGTCGCGCTTTTTGAGCCTGCTCATCAATATTATGAGCTGAAACCCCCGTCACCCATTCGCCCACCGCAATACTCACCTCTACGTGAGCACCCAAAACTTGCTTGAGCACATCTAATAAACGCTCAGCATGTGGGCCTTGAGCAAGTGACTGATTGGGCACGCGTAACGACAATGCATGCGGTTGAACTGAAACACATTCTGACTGTCGTGCCAACTGCAAAGCCATACCACTCAACGGTAAATTAGCAATAAAGCTGGGCCATTGGTCAGGCTTAGAGAACGAAACGGGTTCGGTTTTTTGAGTTTGGGCTGGGGCTGAAGTGGTCGCAACGTCAATAACCCTTGTTGACTGCTCAACATGGGTAACTGCTGCCGGTGCGGGTGCAGGTGCTGCGGGTGATGCTGTGGGTGCGGGTGCGGGTGCGGGTGCGGGTGCGGCCGCTGTGGCTGATGCGGATGCTGCAGGTGCCACAGCCGCTGGCTGGGCCACAGGCGGTTGGGCTGAGGTGCCACCACCCGACGCTTGACCTCGAGCAGGCGTGGGATCTGCCTGCCCTTCACATAGAGACAACATGCGTAAGCACGTCATCACAAAACCGGCATACTCGTCTGGCGCGAGCGTTAGTTCTTGGCGGCTATGCACCGCAACGGTGTAGAGCACTTGCACCACATCAGCTGGCACCGTTAGCGCCAAACGCTGAATATCGCCGTAAACAGGGTCTTCCACATCGGTATTGGCGGGTATGCGTTGAGCAATAGCAATGCGCGATAATAAAATCGCTAAATCAGCCAAAGCCGTGCGCATAGACAGGCCACGCTGCGCGAATTCATCAGCAATGGCTAATATATCGTGTGGTTTTTGCTGCGCCAAGGCGTCAATCAAGCGCACCAAGTGAGTTTGATCAACGTTACCCAACATGGTTCGTACCGCGTCTTCGGTCATGTTGCCGGCACTAAAAGCAATGGCTTGATCGGTTAATGACAACGCGTCGCGCATAGACCCTGCGGCAGCTTGACCAATTAGTTTAAGTGCGGCCGGCTCAAATTGAATTTCTTCGGCCGTTAAGACGTGGTTTAAATGTTCAGCCACCGCGATGGGGGGCATTTGCTTTAGATTAAATTGCAGGCAACGCGACAAGACCGTAGCAGGAATTTTTTGTGGGTCGGTTGTTGCTAAAATAAATTTAACATGCGGTGGTGGCTCTTCAAGCGTTTTTAGCATGGCGTTAAAGGCGTGGCCACTGAGCATGTGCACTTCGTCAATCATGTAGACCTTAAAACGACCTGAGGAAGGCGCATACACAGCCTGCTCTAGTAATTGAGTCATTTCATCAACACCGCGATTAGAAGCAGCATCTAGCTCAAGGTAATCAACAAACCTGCCCTCGTCTATTTCAACGCAAGCACGACACGTACCACAGGGTTTTTCAGTGATACCTTGCTCGCAATTAAGCGCCTTAGCCAATAAGCGTGAAAGCGTTGTTTTGCCAACACCCCTTGTACCCGTAAACAACCAAGCATGGTGCAGCCGTTTAGTCGCCAAAGCGTGACTTAAAGCACGTACGACATGGTCTTGGCCAATAAGGGTTTCAAACGAACGAGGGCGCCATTTGCGCGCGAGAACAAGATATGTCATGGGCCCTCTGTTAAAACCTTAAAGCTTGGGTGATCTGTAAAACAAAAAATGGCGAGCCTGACTTCGGCACTGACTCTGCACGACTATGGCTGCTTCGTTCCCGACCTGACCAGTTTCACCGCCGAACCATGCGAAGGGGCCCGCCTTTGATATTCTAACAGGCGTCTGAAACTAAATATATGGTGAAGCCAAAACCGCTGCGGGCGACCAGGGCAACCAAATGTCATCTTTTGGAAAATACAAAGCGGCACGCGCTGGGCGGCCGTCAATAGCCTGTAAATAACGACAATATCGGTTAAGTTGGTCTTGATAACGCGTCATCATGCGTGTAATAAAAGCATCTAGCGACTCGTCCTGCCCCTTGCGACTGGTTTTGTAGTCAACCACCAACCAACCGTCTTCATTCAAAATAACCCAATCAAGCACTGACACGCTAGCCTCGTCATCAACTAACGACCATTCAGCACGAGCATGGGTTTGACTTAATAACCATCGACCTTTTTCGTGTTGCAACATAGCCAACAAAATATCGATCACTTCTTGGGTTGCATCATGACGCATCGAGACAGGCATACCGCTTAGCCCTAATTGACGGGCGATTGTGGGGCGAGCCATTTCAAAAGTTGACACGGACCAGTTCGGCAAAGCACCCTTCACGACGGCTGCCGCGAGCCAAGCATGCACCACTGTACCCACCCATCTTTCACCTGACATCTCAGCAGACCAAGCTGCCGCCCCATAAGGGTTGTGGGCAACGGTTGCTCTAGCCACCTTAAAAGCTAACGGGCATTGACGACGATAAAGTTTTGGGCCAACCCAAGCGCGTGAAGAGAGCGAGCTGACCTGTTCAGGTTGTTCGTCGTGATGTCGCTGCAACACATCACGCGCAGTAAGTAGAACTTCGACCGGGCAAAAAGACCACAATCTCGACAATAAAGTTGTGGCGCTGGGCGATTTAATTTCTCTCGTTTTTTGATCAAGCGTAACCTGAGCGACCAAATGCAAAACAGATTGTGCACGCGTTGCCGCCACATAAAGTAAGCGATCTACTTCGTAACTGCTGCGGCGCGCCTCAAGGCGACCTAAATACTGTGAAATAGGGTCTTGTTCTTTTTCTAAAAAAGCTTTTATCGGGCCAAACACAATAGCGTCATCTAGCTGATCTACCCGAACTAAGGGAGCCGTGTCGCCCTTAGTAGCGCGGTGCATGCCCATCAAAATGACCGTTTCAAACTGTAACCCTTTAGCTTTGTGCATAGTCATCACTTCGATTGCCCGACCGCTGGCTTCAGGCTGTGCAAACAAGCGAGATAGGCCTGCCTCTGCTGCATCAATGTCGAGCGTGGCATGTTCAGCCATTTTTTCAACAAACTCAAAAACAGCCTGGGCATCACCCAACTCAGCCGCATCGTCAACGACATGGTCGCCCTCAAGATCGCGCCACGTTTGTTCAAGCTTCAAAGCAAACGGTAAGTTGACGCGCTCAAATGCAACGCACAAGATTTGGGAAGTTGATAACCAACGTTGCCATTGATCGTCATCGATCGATTGGTGTCGGGTTGCATGGGGTGCATCATCTTTTAAAGCACGCTGCATCACGCTACGTACTGAACGCTTAAGGTTTTCACCCGCTAACAACTGATGCAAGGTTTTTAAGTTTAAACCGCACCACTTAGCACGCAACACGGCAACCCAAGCAGCCCGATCACCTTCATGAGACAGCGCACGGGCCAGTTGAATTAAATCAACAACAACCGAGCGTTCACGTAACGGCACCAACTCAACCGCTCGGCAGGGTAGGCCTTTACTTCGCAAAATACGCATGACATCGCCAATGTGTTTGCGTGCGCGCACCAATATTGCAACAGGGTGTTTTGCGTTAGGGTAATTAAGCCAACCTGCCTGAGCAAGATCAACTACACAATTAATTTCATCTTGATCGTTGATTAACGTGTGCCATTGCACAGCCGGTTTCACGGTTGGTGCTAAAAAAGGCTCTGAATGGGCATATGAAATCGCCCCAACTGAAGGGTCGTCATGCCTAGGCAAGCATTGTGAAAATGTTTGGTTCACCCAATCAACAATGGCTGACTGTGATCTAAAGTTAGTATTAAGAATCAATGATTCGATATTTATTGCATCATTTAAACCGGCATCACGCACATTTAAAAACAGTCGAACGTCAGCTTTGCGGAAACGATAAATGGACTGCATTGGGTCGCCCACTAAAAAAAGTGTACGGCCATCACCCTGCTGCCAACCTGCAATGAGTTTTTGTAATAATTCGATCTGACTTTGACTCGTGTCTTGAAACTCGTCAACCAAAATATGCTGAATTTGCGTGTCAAGCTTAAGTAATAGGTCACTGGGTTCTTCACTAGAACCCAACGCTTGATTGGCACGCTGTGCCACTTCAATAAAGTCAACTTCACCCGTTTGAGAAAAAGCTGTCCAGAGCGCGGCAGTGGCTAACTTTAGGCACTCAAGTTGAGCATGAAGAACCCCCCATTGCGCATCACTTAAGACTGGCTCTGGTGCATCTCGTAAAGCCGCCAACGCGTCAAGCCAGGCTGAACAATCAGTTGAGTCAAAGGTATTTACCCACGTGACAAAGTCATTTTTTTGTGTTGATTTTGGCGGGCAACCCATTAATACAGTATGGGTTTTACGCAGCACATTTTTATCAGTTAATACAAATTTAACAATGGCTTTCCAGGCTGGCAAATGACGTATATCGGCTGTGAATGAACTGCTGTTCCAATGACATAACGCATCAAGTGGGTTCGGTTTGTCGACATCTTGAGCTAAAAACGTTGCGGCTTTTTGTGCGATCGGTTGCAACGATGGCTGCCAAGTTGGGGGCAGATTTTGCAATAATCGTTCAATGTCATATTGCACAAAACGCGCCAAACTTTGGTTGATGTCTTCGCGACTTTGGCCATGATGAATCAGCGGCAACCATTGGTCTCGTTTTGACAACATGAGCGCTAACGCTTCACAAGCCGTTTGCTGGTTTAGGTCTAGATGTTCAAGCAATGTGCGTACAGCTGAGTTGTCCACCATGGCAATGGTTTGGCGCGCTGCAACCATGTAATAACGCAACGGGTCGTCACAAATACGTGGCATACCCCCTAAATTAGAAAGCCATGGCATTTGTCGCACTAAAGCGGCACAAAATGCATCAATGGTTCGAATACTCAAACGCGCAGGGTGCGTTAATAAGTGCCATTTTTGGGTTTCATCTCGATTTAAGGCCGCACGTGCTAACAGCCAACTTTCACGCTGGTGCCCCGCTTCGGTGGGCTCTGGTTGTCGCGCCAACGCCAGTTTTTCAAGAACTCGTGCATGCATTTCAGCCGCCGCTTTACGGGTAAACGTAATGGCTACGATTTGCTCAGGCTGGTTTACAAGCGCCAACAAAGCCAGTATTCGATCAGTTAAAAGTTCTGTTTTGCCGGAACCCGCTGGGGCTTGCACAATAAAAGATCGTGTTGGGTAAACTGCAGTTTGACGCTCTACAATATCTGAGGGCAACCGCTTAGTCATTTTCAGCCCCGCCTTCAAGACCTATGGCTTCATCTGATTCTAGATCGATTTCATGCAGCCTGAGTAATGCTTTGATGTCACAAAACAATAAATCACTTATGGATGCTGACGCATTGCGTGCATCGCCCGCAATAAAGGCGTCAGCTATATTATTTATTTTCTGTTGCCACTCGTCTAACGCAATCTGCCACGCTTGATTTGCAGCGAGCTCAGCTGTTACAGGCTCAGTTGGTTGCTGATTAGCTACCGGCCCAAATGAAGCGGCTTGAGCGGCAGACCGCCATGCGAAGGCATCGAAAACTTTTACACCAAACAAACCAAAATCATCAACACTGAAGCCAGCAGCTTTAACCTGATGCGGTTTAATTTGAGCCAAGACCAGTGCTTGAACAGGTGACACTGTAGGGTGCTGTTGCTGCCAAGCTATTGAGTACGTTAGTAACTGATTTGATATGGGCTGGGGGCGTAACCATTCTTTTTGTAAATCTTTAGGTATTTGCCCCGTTTTATAATCGATCACCACATAGCCCCCTTGGTCTAATTGATCAATACGATCAATTTGCAAGGCCAGCTCAAGCGGGCCGCGTACGAATTTAAACGTTTCTTCTGCGGCTACATTGGTGTATGCCATGCGTGCAACATCAAACGCACACCAAGACTGCACAATACTCAATGCCCGCTCAACATGCATAGCCAGTAACTGAGCCGGCATGCCTTTTAGTTTTTGATCTGCTTTTTCGGCAACGACAACGCGCACAAGACTTAGCCAGTCTGCATGCTGACATGCTGCTTGTAAGGCGGCTTGGGTTGGGTAGCGCGACACCAACGCTCGCATAACCGCGTGAACAAAATCACCTTGCTCACTAAATGGTCGCGCTAAAGCGTATGGTTTTAAAGCACTTACACCTAAACGATATTTAAAAAATGCCCACAGGGGGTTTCGCGCTTGCGTTTCAAATAAGCCGACACCGCCTTTTATATTTTCTTCGACCGTTACCAACGGTACGTCATCGTCAGTCCATACCGCCATATCAATTTGATGAAAAATACCCGAGCTTGACAAAGCATTCGCTTGAGTTAAAGACAAATTAGGTTGATTTGCTTGCTCAGTCAATACCTGTGCAAGCAACGGTGAAGGCCGTAATTGGCGCTCGCCGGCTTGTTCGGGCCAACTTAGAACGATATCTGGCGCACACTGCAAAAGCGTATTAAAAATTTGTTCAGCCCATAAGCGCTCACGCTCTGGTGTGGCACGCGGCGCTTGGGCCGCCACCAAAACAGGCAGCGGAATAAATGGGTTTGGGTTGGGCGTTGCAGGCAAAACATCATCATTTAACCCCATCACCCAAACCGCATGCCAACGACCGCCCTCTGCCTCAAGCAAGCCCAGCACATCTAAACGGGCAGTAGGGTCTCGCTGCGGCTGAAAAGGCGACTGCCTAACCATGCGGCCCATCAAACCTAAGGCTTCAGTTGCCAACATAGGTTCTAGCACTTGATCAAGTGCGGTAAATTTTTCAAACTGTTTTTCAATTGCTTGCACCACTTGATATGTAACCGAGTCAAGCGGCGTATCACCAGGAAAACCCAGTGCAAAGAGTTGTTTACGCCATAGCATTGTCCAACCTAAGGCTGATTGTTTTTGTTTTTTTACATCAGACTTTAAGTTGTGGGTAACATCAAGGGCAGCTTGCCAAGCTTGAGCAAGTTTTGGAAGTCGACTTAACGCATGCTGCCAATCGACTTGTGTGACACTCATCATGTCACGCTGTCGCCATGTGCAGTCAATCATGGCGCGATGAGCCGCCTCACTTTCGTAACCTGCACAAAACCCTTGAAGCAAGGGTTGACTGACTTGCTCAACGGGTACGTCAAGGCCTCGACTTGCTTGCATCAAGAACCCCAACCAGCCCAGGGCGGCCCGCATGGCAGGCCAATCAGCTAGCGCTGGGGCAACGGCTACGTTAAAAGCAAAATATGGCTCGCGCTGAGCGTTCTGCAACACACGGCTCAACACGCGCCTAGCGTGCGGTGCATCGGTTTGTAAATTAGGCGCAACAATCGCAAAACGCTCGTTTGGGCGCGTACTCAGTTGATGCTGTGCCCACTGCGCTGCACGTTGCCACTCATCAGACGTATCGAGGCAAGAAAATGCTGTTACCTTAGGCTCGTCATGCGCTGGCAAGATTAACTGCTTAATGACAACGCCTTTTTGCGTGAGGGCATTGAGCACCGTCAAATCAGCGGGTGACCATTCCGTAAAACCCAATAGAACAATCGCTTGGGGCAGATCAACCGCCCCCTTTTGAATAAGCGTTTCAATTAACTGTGCAAGTTCAGAGGCATCGATTGCCTGCCTATTCTGTAAGCATCCAACATAGCGGTCTCGCCATATTTTAAATTGCTTAAATTCAGGCGTTTGTTGGTGAGCCGGCACGTTAATTTGCCAAGCCAGCAGAAGACCATGAGCGCTGGCTGCTTGGTGTGCTGCGCGGTACACATCGAGTAGGGGCTGATCAGCTTCGATCTCTTCAATAATTTGAGCCCATAAGACTTGGCTACTGAACGCATCAATAACCGTCGATACAGTATGGGTAGGCTGTATTGCCGCATTGAGGCCCACCTCAAATAAGCGTTGTTTTAACCAAGCAGACCAAGGCGCAATAGTTGGCAACGCCCGCACCTGGTTTGAGTCAGGTTTAAAGTACTGCACCAACTCTCGTGCGGTTCGGTTATTAACCGTCAATATATGGGTCTGCTCAGGGGGCAGTTCAAGCAATGCTTGAATCGTAAGCGAGGGCCAACTGGTCTGAGTCATAGCAAAGTTAAATTAGAAGCCACACATTGATGCTATGGTTTGCCAGTTAACACGCACACTGGGCATCATGTAACCCAGAAAACCGAGTGCTAAAACAGCGGCAAGTAAAAACCAACTCGCTACCCTTACACGCTTAGAAAATTGCAGCGGTTGAGCTTGAGATGTTTGCTCTACCGCAGATTTAGCGCCCATAGCCGTCCCCTTTTAGTAAGTGCCTATGCGGGCTGCGCAAGTGGCGACTGAGCAATAGGTTGCTCTTTAATCGGCCAGCATAAGGCCGCAGCAATTAATGCAAGCGCAATGCCAAGCCACCAGACCATATCGTAATTACCTGTTACTGCTTGTACTTTTCCGCCGAGCCATACGCCAGTAAAACTACCCAACTGATGGCCTAGAAACACGATACCCGATAGGGTTGCAGCAAATTTATACCCATAAATCTGACCAATAAGCCCCTGAGTTAGCGGTACGGTACCCAACCAGAATACACCCATCCAGGCGGCAAAAACATAGATAACAAAAGGTGTGAGGGGCATAGCCATTAACCACAGCATGCCCACTGCACGTAATGTGTAGATGATACTTAAGAGATTTTTCTTGCTGTAGATGCCACCCAATCGACCTGCACCATATGAACCAAACACGTTAAAAAGCCCAATTAAGCCGATCGCAATTGCGCCTGTGCTGGCGTTTAAACCGCCGTCGGTCACAAAAGCAGGTAAATGTAAAGTAATAAATGCGGTGTGAAAACCACACACAAAATAACTTAGAAATAAAAAATGAAAGGTGGGGTGATGAATGGCTTGGCTAATGGCTTGCTTCATTGACAATTGCGGCCCTGCACCCACTGTTTGATCAGGTCGACCGCGCATATACCAGGCCATAGGTATTGCCATCGCTAAAAAGACCGACAAAAACCAATATGCGCCAGACCATTGGAATGTATCAATCAGCAACTGCCCCGTTGGCACAACCAAAAACTGCCCTAAAGAGCCCCCTGCACTTGCAATGCCCATGGCTGTACTGCGCGAAGCTGGCGGCACCACGCGCGCCACAACCGGTAAGATCACCGCAAAAGTCGTGCCCGCCTGACCTAAGCCCACCAAAACACCTGCGGTCATGTAAAGCGAAAAGGTATCAGTGGCCAAACGCGTGCCAACAAGACCTAAAGCATATAACAGCGCACTGAGGGCTATGGTTCGACCTGACCCATAGCGATCGGCCATCATGCCCGCTGCAATCGCAGCAAAACCCCAAACGAGATTTTGAATGGCAAAGGCCATTGAAAAGATTTCACGAGACCACCCATGATGCAAACCCATGGGCTGCATAAATAAGCCGAATGTCGCGCGCGTACCCATCGCCATCAGCACAATTAATGTGCCAACAATGATCGTACGATTCATGTTTTCTTGTTCTGTTTGCGTCGCCATCAATAGCCTTATGCTTTTTGTTATTAAATGTAGCATTACATAGCAACTTACGGCTTATTTGGCGCCGCCGGCACGAATCGAACGTGCGACTCCCTTCTTAGGAGGAAGGTACTCTATCCACTGAGTTACGGCGGCCAAAACAACAAGTTGACGTCATTTTAGCGCGTCAACCACGCGGGTGATGCTGGGCGTGCAATGTTTTGAGTCTTTCACGCGCAACATGGGTATAAATTTGTGTTGTCGAAATATCAGCATGACCGAGTAAGAGTTGCACTACGCGTAAATCAGCACCGTGATTAATTAAATGGGTCGCAAAAGCATGCCTAAGCACATGTGGTGAAAGCGGGGCATTTATACCCGCTATAAGCGCGTATTTTTTAACGATCAACCAAAACGATTGTCTTGTCATCGCCGCCGCCCGTGAGGTGACAAACAACGCCTGACTGGTTCGTTTACCCAACAAGCTTGAACGTGATTCATTCAGGTAAGTTGAAACCCAGTGAGCCGCCTCAGCCCCCATCGGTATCAGCCGATCTTTACCACCCTTACCTTGCACAACCCGCACCACCCCGTCTGTTAGCGATATGTGGTGCACAGCCAAACTAACCAACTCAGACACGCGCAACCCAGTCGCATACAACACTTCAAACATGGCGCGGTCACGCAAGCCAAGTGGGGTTTGAATATTGGGGGTATTTAATAGCGTTTCAACTTGCGCCTCAGTCAACGTTTTAGGCATGCGCACAGCTTGTTTAGCTGCTGAAATACGTAAGCAAGGGTCAATTTCGATGCGGCCTTGACGACGCGCCCATAAGTAGTAACGTCGCAACGAGGCTAAGCGTCGATTAGCAGTGCTGGCGCGTGTCAGTTTCATTTGATCAGCTAACCAACCGTTGATGTCGGCCCCTGTCACCTGTTCAAGCTCAAGTAACTTACGATCAACGCGCAACCACTCAACAAAAGCCTGTATGTCACGCCGATAAGCCTCAAGCGTATTGTGTGCCAAACCGTCTTCAAGCCACAGAGACTCAATAAAAGCATCTAATGAAGGGGGAATGGCTTTAAGAACAGGAGCCGTTTGATTCATTAACACGACAAGGCCTCATTTTAAAAACTACGCCACAATATAAGCATTAACAATTAAGTGTTCGCCAACTGGCACAAAAATATGACTGTTGCTTTACTCGTTTTACCTGATTTTTTATTGATTTTAATCGGCTGGTTACTTTTTCATCGGTTTGGCTTTAATCGTCAGTTTTTTACCGGGCTTGAGAAACTAATTTATTACGTATTGTTTCCTGCCCTGCTCTTCCAGTCCATTTTACGGGCGCCTATTTCTCTTACAACCGCGAGTGATTTATTCCTAGCTACCCTCTCAGTGCTTGCAGTTGGGGTCATTCTTGCTGCTTTGGCAAAACCGATACTTAAGCCCAGTGCCATCAATTTAGCCTCGTCAATGCAGTGTGGTTACCGTTTCAACACCTTTATTGGCTTGTCACTGGCCCCAGCCGTTGCGGGCGTCAGCGGGCAAGCCAAAATGGCTTTAATAATTGGGTTGGCTATTCCAGTTGTTAATTTTTTTGCTGTCTATAATTTGGCGCATCAGCAGGGTAAAAAAGTGGGGTTGGAATTATTACGCAACCCGTTGTTGATCTCAACCGTACTGGGTCTCATTTGTAATTTTGCGGGGTTCACACTACCCACAACCCTTGACACATTGCTTGGTCGACTCGGTGCAGCTGCCATTGCACTCGGTGTACTTTGTATCGGCCCTAATTTAAACTGGCAAGGTTTGCACCAGAAAACGGGGCTCATTCTCTGGATGGTCATCATTAAACTGTTGCTTCTACCCATTGCTGCCTGGTTAATTGCACTCGCATTTGGGTTGGGCCAGACTGGCACGCAGGTTTTAGTGCTGTTTGCGGCGCTGCCTTGTGCAACCGCCTCTTACTTGCTCACCGTAAGAATGGGTGGCAATGCCCCATTGGTTAGTGTTTTGGTGACTGTCACCACCTTACTGAGTGCCCTCACTATTCCTTTCTGGATGTCATGGTTCACCCCTTAAACTTTATTTCACTATGATCCTACCTGCCCCTCTGTTGACCCAAGCCCATGCACTCGCCGCCCCCGAAGACACCGATCTCTTAGGGCTTTTTTTGGGAAAAGCCATTTTAAATCAAGGCTCTGGCGGGGTTATTTACCTGCAAGGCGAACTGGGTGCGGGTAAAACAGCACTGGTTCGCGCCTTACTGAGGACATGTGGGGTTCAGAGTCGAATTAAAAGCCCGAGTTACGCCCTACTTGAAACTTATAAAGTTTCTAGCTTATACTTCTATCATCTTGATTTTTATAGATTTAAAAATCCACAGGAATGGCAAGAAGCAGGCTTCAGAGATTTGTTCCATTCAAATGCAGTTGTATTGATTGAATGGCCTGAAAAGGCTGACGGTTTACTGCCTCAACCAGACCTACTTATTAATCTACTGTATGAGGGTGAAGGGCGCATTGTGAACATTGATGCGTATACTCAAAAAGGTTTAGCATGCGTAAATTACATAAATCTGCAGAGCAAGATTTAACTCAGTCAAAACTGTTTACGCGACGCCGCGTCTTAACAGCAGCCGGCACCCTCTTATGTTTACCTGTGTTTCCCAAAATGGCAATGGCCGCCACCGTACTGGCCGTGCGCACTTGGCCTGCTAGCGAATACACGCGGGTCACGCTTGAACTCGATAGTGAGTTAAAGGCCGAGCACTTTACGTTAAATAACCCCAATCGCATTGTGATTGATATTGCTGGCATCGATATGAGCCCCGCTTTAGGTAAGTTGGTCAGCAACGTAAAGCCAGACGACCCCTACATTCAGTCACTACGCGTCGGTCAAAACCGCCCAGGCGTGGTGCGCATCGTTATGGATCTTAAACAGGCCATCGCACCACAGGTCTTCACCCTTAAACCTATTGGTGATTATCAGTACCGATTGGTTCTTGATTTATACCCTCTCGTGGCTCAAGACCCCCTTCTTGCTTTTCTAAAAGATCAGCCCAAGCTGTCAGGCGACGACCCGCTGGCTAAAGTATTGAGCGAATTAAATCGTTCATTGCCGCCAGCCGCCTCGAAAGAGCAACCTGTCATACCCCCTTCTCTTGCGCCTCAAACCTCGACGGCTTCTATCGCTAGGCCCAGCCTGAACGGTCGCCGTCGTGTCTTAACGGTTGCAATCGACCCTGGCCACGGTGGCGAAGACCCAGGTGCAGTCGGCAAAGGCGGCACTTACGAAAAAGACGTTGTGTTGCAAATTGCTAAACGCTTGAAAGAAAAAATTGATGGCACACCCGGTATGCGTGCTTATTTGACGCGCGATGCTGATTTTTTTTTACCCCTACACGTTCGTGTAGAAAAGGCGCGGCGTGTTAAGGCTGATTTATTTATTTCAATACATGCTGACGCCTTTGTGCGCCCAACGGCAGGCGGAAGCTCGGTTTATGTATTGTCAGATCGGGGTGCCTCAAGCACTGCGGCAAGATGGTTAGCCAAAAAAGAAAATGCTGCCGACTTAATTGGTGGCGTGAATATTGGTCACCAAAATAACCAAGTCGCCAAATTATTACTCGACTTATCGACTACAGCGCAAATTAAAGACTCAACGCATGTCGCTGACGCTTTACTTAACGAGCTTGAAGGCGTTTACCGTTTACATAAGCCTCAAGTTGAGTATGCCGGTTTTGCTGTGCTGAGATCACCCGATATGCCCTCTGTTTTAGTTGAAACAGCATTTATAAGTAACCCGAGTGAAGAACGTTTACTGCGAAGCAGAGACCATCAAGATAAAATTGCCACGGCATTACATCGTGGTGTTTCTAAGTTTTTTACGCAAAACCCGCACTTGGCGATGGCAGACTAAACCCTCGTTAAGCGGCAGGCTTCTACAATGTCAAGATTCTGGGCTTAAAAGCCTAACCTTTGACGGTGCATTTAGCCATGCCTGATAGAAAATCGATTTGTGCTTTACCCGACTTGCTCATCAGTCAAATTGCAGCGGGTGAAGTCATTGAACGACCCGCCTCAGTTCTAAAAGAGTTAGTTGAAAACGCCATTGACGCTGGGGCGCAAACAATTGAAATACGCCTTGAATCAGGCGGCATTCGCCGTATTGCGGTCATTGATGACGGCAACGGTATTCCCCCTAACGAGTTAGCGTTAGCCCTGACACGCCACGCCACCAGCAAAATCACATCGTTGTCCGAGCTTGAATCAGTGGCTTCAATGGGGTTTCGTGGCGAGGCCTTAGCGTCTATTGCTGCCGTGTCTAAACTCACAATCACCTCACGTACCGCTATTGAACCCCACGCATGGGCGTTAACACGTCAAATGAAGCAACCTGAGGTCGCATCGGGGGGGGTGGGCACTTGTGTAGAAGTCAAAGACTTATTTGATGATGTGCCCGCTCGACGAAAATTTTTAAGGGCTGAACAAACCGAACTGGGTCATTGCGTCGGCACATTAGAACGGTTAGCCCTGGCTTTTCCAGACATTGGGTTCAGGGTTTTTAACGGTGAACGGGCCCTTAAAAACTGGTTACCCGGTTCATTGTTGAAGCGCATTGATCAAATTTTAGGTGAATCTTTTGTTCAAGAAGGCTTGCTAATTGAAGACCACACCGGGCTGTTACGCTTGACTGGTATGGTGTCGCGCCCCACAGCGTCAAGGGCTCGGTCCGATCGTCAATTTTTATTTGTCAATGGTCGACATGTTCGAGACCGCACCATTTCGCATGCCTTACGAAGTGCATACGCCGATGTACTGCATGGTGATCGACAACCTGCTTTTGTGCTTTTTTTGGAAATTGAACCCAACCTAGTTGATGTCAACGTACACCCCGCTAAACACGAGGTTCGATTTCGCGACAGTGGCGCCGTTCATCAGTTTGTACAACGCACCGTGTCACGGGTCATTGCACAAGGCAGTGCAGCGCTGAGCAACGCCACGCAACAACAAACCATTGTTGAGACACCGTTTGCTCAAACCAATTTGACGCATACATTTATGCCTACTCAAACACGGTTAACGCTCAGCGAACCCTGGTCTGGTGGTTTCAGTTCATCACCTCGCCCAGCGCCTGGCTCACATGCTTCACCCCCAAACGCCTGGATACCCGCCCACGCGCCGTTGGTTAACGACGTTAGTACCGCACAACCCGATTGGCCGTTAGGTCGGGCTGTCGCTCAAATTCATGGCGTATACATTTTATCTCAAACCCACCAAGGTTTAGCATTAATCGACATGCATGCCGCACATGAACGCGTGGTGTATGAACAATTAAAAATTGCCCTAGAAGATCAAACAATTCCCACTCAAGCTTTGTTGGTACCTGTCATCATGTCAGCCAATGAAACTGAAGTTGCACTGGTTCAAGAACATCGAGACAGTTTAGAAAAAATCGGGTTTGAATTATCGTCAGCTGGGCCCCAAGCTATTGCAATCAGAGCTGTGCCCGCAATGCTTGCCAAAGGCGACTTAGAATCGCTTGCGCGTGGGGTATTGAAAGACCTCGCCGAGGTCGGCTTATCAGCGTTACTGACCGAACAGCGCAACATTTTATTGGCCACCATGGCGTGTCATGGTGCGGTGCGTGCTAACCGACAATTAACACTAGAAGAAATGAATGCATTGCTGCGGCAAATGGAAAAAACCGAACGCGCTGATCAGTGTAACCATGGGCGACCCACATGGGTTCACTGGAAAATGAACGACCTCGACAAGCTGTTTTTAAGAGGTCAATAAGTGATCGCTGCCTCAGTAGATCAGCCCACATCTAACCCGACCGTATGGTGTCTTGCTGGGCCAACAGCCTCAGGCAAAAGTGCCGTCGCAGCTGCATTGGCTCAACGCTGGCCGATTGAAATTATTAATGTTGATTCAGCGACGATTTACCGAGAAATGAATATTGGCACGGCCAAACCCAGCACCCTAGAACGCCAACACACCGCTCACCATTTGCTCGATATTATTGACCCTAACGAAAGCTATTCCGTTTCACGCTTTAAAACCGAAGCACAACAGCTTGTTCAAGATATTTTGAACCGAGGCCACATACCGTTATTGGTAGGCGGCACCATGATGTATATCAATGCTTTGCAACGCGGTTTACACGATTTACCCAGCGCCGATCACGCGATACGTGAACAGCTTGAATCAGAGGCGCTTGCCAAAGGATGGCCAGCTATGCATCAACGATTAAGTCAAGTTGATGCCATCACCGCAGCCCGGTTGGCGCCCCATGACAGTCAACGTATTCAGCGCGCACTCGAAGTGTGGCTTATCAGCGGCGAGCCCCTATCAGCTTGGTTAG
>JBDNHM010000029.1:0-8221 GCA_041688825.1 Burkholderiaceae bacterium
GTTGGGGCCACACAGAACTCTGCGTAGCCACCGCCTGCAACCAAAGCACACACTTTGTCGCCAATGGCGAAGTTTGTGCCTGCCAGATCACCCGAAACGATTTCACCCGCAATTTCTAGGCCTGGAATGTCTGACGCACCGGGTGGGGGGGCATAATTACCCAGCCTTTGGAATACGTCAGGTCGATTCACGCCTGCAGCCGCAACTTTAATCAGCACTTCACCTTTAGCCGGCACGGGCATGGGGCGCTCGCCAATTACCAATACTTCAGGGCCACCTGGAGTTTTAATTTCAACTGCACGCATGGTTGGTTTCCTTTTTTTTTGATTTTAAAAAATAATTTTTTTAATTTAAAAGGATGTTAAACCCAATGACAACTATTTATGTTGTTCGCAGCAAAACATCATCTCAATAGATCTGTATAATGCACGGCACGGAAGGTTGGCAGAGCGGTTGAATGCACCAGTCTTGAAAACTGGCGACGTCGCAAGGCGTCCGTGAGTTCGAATCTCACACCTTCCGCCACTCTTGTGGCGGATTTCAGGTATACATCTGCTCGTTGCGCTCCCTTCTCCCCACCCACATTACAAGTTTACTGACATAAGGTCGGGTTTTACGGTATCGTTCAAGCATAACGAGACAATATTTGAGTGTGTATAAAGTGCTGAACCCATTAATCGACCCTTTCGGACGCAAAATAAAATACGTACGTATCAGCGTGACTGATCGCTGCGATTTGCGTTGCTCGTACTGTATGCCTGAGGGGTTTAAAGACTACCGAGAGCCTGATAATTGGCTTAAATTTGACGAAATTATTCGGCTGACGGGGGTTATGGCTCAGCTGGGTACGCAACGCTTTCGTTTAACGGGCGGCGAGCCTTTACTGCGTAAAAACCTGCCTGATTTAGTGGCAGGTATATCGGCGCACTCTGGTGTTAAAGATATTTCATTGTCAACCAATGCGACACGTTTGCCACGTTTTGCGAAAGCGCTTAAAGAAGCGGGTCTTAAGCGGGTCAACATCAGTTTAGACAGCTTAAAACGAGACCGCGTTGAAAAAATTTGTGGTCGCGATGTGTTGCCACAAGTCATTGCAGGTATTGATGCTGCCCTTGAAGTGGGTTTAGGCCCTGTCAAGCTCAATATGGTGGTTATGCCAGGCACCAATGATGATGAAATTGAAGATATGTTCAAGTTTTGCCATGAAAGAGGCATTGTGTTTCGAATGATTGAAACCATGCCAATGGGCTTTACGGCTATTGATGCCGGCCATACTTCTTTGCAACCTATTCTTGAACGCTTACGTTTAAACCACGGCCTAATACCCACAATTGGTGAAATGGGCGGTGGCCCCGCACGTTACTGGCAAACCCCTGATGGGCGTGGCCAAGTGGGTGTAATCACCCCCATTAGTGAACACTTTTGTGAAACCTGTAATCGTGTTCGTTTAGCGGTTGATGGCACCATTTACCTGTGCCTAGGCCAAGAAGAAAAAATTGAAATGCGCGATTTTTTGCGCCAACATGCAGATGATGAAACCATCATTGCCGCTTTACGCGCGGGCATTGCTTTAAAACCTGAACGTCACGAGTTTCGCGAAGCCCCAGAAAAAATTGTGCGCTTCATGTCGCAAACAGGTGGGTAATGTCTCAAGCTACCCCCGCTAGAAAACCTTTGTTAGATTTTGATGTGGCGCGTGAACGTTTGTTGTCACAAGCTACCGTGCTAACTGCTGCTAAAACAGTAAGCTTGCTTGACGCGGCTGGGCATGTGTTACGTGCTAGTGTGGTGTCGCCCATGGCGGTGCCAGGTTTTGATAACAGCGCGATGGACGGTTATGCCATTTGCCCAATTGACCCCCTTGCTACGCGCCACACGTTAACGGTTTCGCAACGCATTGCTGCCGGTTATGCGGGCACTGCACTTAAACCCGGTGAGGCCGCACGAATCTTTACTGGCGCGCCGGTGCCCGAGGGTACGTTTGCTGTTGTGCCACAAGAAGACACTCGCGCTGAGGGTGATCACGTCACGATTGACCGTGTGGTGCAAGCGCAAGACTATGTGCGCTCACGTGGCGAAGATATTGCGTTAAATAGTGAAATTATTGCAGTGGGTACACGCTTACGCGCACCACACATTGCTCTAGCCGCATCGGTTGGGCTCACTCAATTAACGGTTTCAAGGCCTTTAAAAGTCGCTATATTATTAACGGGCGACGAATTGGTAGAACCCGGCACACCGCTTCAGGCAGGGCAAATTTATAACAGCAACCGCTATTGGTTGCGCGATTCACTGATGCAATTGGGTTGCGAAGTAATTGACCCTGGCATGGTGCGAGACACCCCCGAAGCCACGCGCGAGGCGCTACGTGAAGCCAGTGCTCAAGCCGATGTGGTGATTACGTGCGGTGGTGTTTCAGTGGGTGAAGAAGACCACGTTCGAGCTGCGGTTGAATCAATGGGTCACATCGACTTATGGCAAATTGCAATGAAGCCGGGCAAACCATTGGCCTATGGCAAAGTTAACCAGTCTGATTTTATTGGCCTGCCAGGCAACCCTGTCAGTGCTTACGTCACATTTGTACTAATCGCGCAACCTTTTTTACAAGCCCGCATGGGGTTACCTGTCAATACACATATGGCCGCTGGCCAAACCATGGTGGCGGGTTTTAATTGGCCTAAACCTGATCGTCGTCGTGAGTTTTTACGTGCCCGCCCTGCCCTGCAAGCTGATGGTTCAGAGGTGCTAGATATTTGGCCTAACCAAGGTTCTGGTGTGATGAGTAGTGTGGCTTGGGCACACGGGTTAATCGATGTGCCGGCTGGGCAAACAATTAAAGCGGGTGATACTGTTCGCTATATTCCTTTTAACCGTTTGTTAAGCGATTAAGTTTATGAGTATTCGTGTGCTGTACTTTGGTGAATTACGCGAGCATATTGGCACGCAACAAGACGAACTGCCCTGGTTAGGGCAAGCTGGGCAAACCTTTACAGTTCAAGATTTAATTACTGAATTGTCAGCACGCGATGGTAACTATGCGCAGGTTTTAGCAAGCGATTCACCGCTTAAAGTTGCCGTGAACCAAGACATGGCGACGCTAACTACCGCCATACCTGATCATGCTGAAGTGGCTTTGTTTCGCCCCGTAACAGGTGGGTAAGATTTTGGCTTACAACACCTTATGTCGAGTGAGTTTTTTAAACTAACCACACGTATATTGAGCACGGGGTTAAAAATGACTCACACTACGCTTAGTGTTTAATAGCTAGATTATTTAATAAACAGCTAAAGAAAAATATGACACAACGTTTTGATGCGCGGGTACAGACTGAACCTTTTGATTTTGGGGTTGAGTATGCCGAGTTTTTAAAGGGTGATCGCGCTGCGGGTGCGGTCGCATCATTTGTGGGCCGAGTGCGTGAGCGCAACCTTGACGAGCCCATTAAAACGCTTGAGCTTGAGCACTACCCCGGCATGACAGAAAAAGTCATGCAAGAGGTACTGGTTGAAGCGCAAAAACGCTGGCCTTTGATGGGTGCGCGCGTTATTCACCGTGTTGGCAAACTTGAACCCGGCGAGAACATTGTTTTAGTGTTGACCGCTAGCGCCCACCGCCATGCTGCCTTAGATGCTTGCTCTTTCATCATGGATCACCTTAAAACCAAAGCCACGTTTTGGAAAAAAGAGTCGACCCCTGATGGTGAGCGCTGGGTGAAAGGTCGCGATAGCGACGCACAAGCGCAAGCACGTTGGCATGCGACTGAAACTGAGCCTGATCATGCTGAAAATCATGACTAAGTCTACTGATTCGTCATCTATATCAGAGTCTGGCTTAACGATAGCCAACACTCAGATTTCAAAGCTTGGTTCTACTGACAGCATAGAATCATCTACAACTCAACCGCTACAAAAAGAATCGGTTCATGCAACAGATGCGTTGACTCACTTTAATGAGCAAGGTCAGGCCCACATGGTTGATGTGGCTGCCAAAGCCCATACGCACCGTAGCGCCCTAGCCAGCGGCTACATTCAAATGTTACCTGCCACCTTTAAACGGGTGCTCGCTGGTGACAGCAAAAAAGGTGATGTGCTGGGTATCGCTCGCATCGCTGGCATTATGGCTTCTAAACAAACGGGCAACCTGATTCCGCTGTGCCACCCGTTAAGTTTGACGCACGTAAGCGTTGAATTTGAACTTGATGCTATACATTCGCGTGTATCGTGCACAGCTCGTGCTGAAACCACAGGCCCTACTGGGGTCGAGATGGAAGCCCTGACTTCAGTTTCAATCGCACTGTTAACGGTTTACGACATGCTCAAGGCTATTGATCGCGGCATGACAATCAGTGCTGTTGAACTCATTGAAAAAAAGGGTGGTAAATCGGGGCATTGGCAGCGATAAGGCTTTTTTTTGATTGGAAATTCAAGTTTTATCAATGAAATGAGAGTTAGGCTCAAACAGCTTTCTCAACTTCTAGTAGAATACTGAGTTGTTGCCCGGGTGGTGAAATTGGTAGACACAGGAGACTTAAAATCTCCCGCTTCACGGCGTGCTGGTTCGATTCCGGTCCCGGGCACCATATTGAGAGACTATTTGGAGACTGGCGCAGGAAAGTCTTTAGTATAAATCTTGTTTCCAAACACATATTTTTTTACATCTTCAAGGTCATATAAGACCGCATTGCCGGCAAGCTTTCGAAACGGCAAACCAACTCGACGATACCGCTGACCTCGCAAAACTGAGCGGCTCACTCCCAACATGCCAGCGACCTGCTCTTCAGTCAAAAGTGTAGGGCCTGAGATAACCTCAACGTGCTTGTTTTCTATAAGATTCATTTGAACTTCTCCTGATGTAAATAAAGTGCCAAGCCGATCGCTTCGGCTCGGTCGTGATCTTTCTTTCTATGCAAACTTGCCGTAGGAAAAAGTTTTGATATTTCGCCCCGAACAAATTCTTTGTCTGAGTTAAAGCCCATTTTCTTTTTCCAAACTATTGGCGCTACCAACTGGGTGGGTATACCTTTAGTTAAGAACACCCCCTCAACAACCCCCCTGCTGTGGCCCATCGAGTAAGTTGATGACACCCCCTGTCCCGGCATCGCAGAAGTTTTTTCAACGATGGCCGAAACGTATTCAAGCGGGTAAGCGGCCAGAAGGTCACCCACGGCCTTAGATAAACCAACCGAGTCAACAGAGCGCGAAACCCTCACGCTCTTGCCTGAGCTCACCGTAGGCATGTCTATAAGCATCAACAGGTGTTTGCCATCTTGAAGGACCGCAATAGCACCTGTGATGCCGGGATCGACTCCGATGGTAATGGTCATCAGAACGGAATGTCGTCTTCATACGCGACATCTTGAGCCGGTGATGCCGTCTTCGCGGGTTGTGCCTTGGGCTTTGGAACTTGAACAGAGCCGGAGATGAACTTCCCACCGTCATCCTTTCTCGTTTTGATCCAGCCAGACAAGTCATAATCCTTGCCGTCAATATTGACACTGCCCCTATAGTCGGGTCGCTTATCATTGTCACCCTTGTCATTCTTTGAAATAATGAAAGTGTTGGTGTTGTCATAAGCCATTTTTATTGCTCCAAAAGTTTTGAGACAATATCTTCGATCTCTATGTTGAACAGGAGGATTTCTGTTTCTAAAAAAGTAATACGGTCCTGATCACGCTTGAGACGAAATCGCTTTAGCTGCAGTTCGTCGGGCATGCGTGGGTCATACAAGGTCAGGTCGCACCACTGACGACCTGTGACCGCCATCTGGAACTGGCACTGATCAACATGATCATCGGGCACCTTGCGCTTGTAAATCGTTCGCAGGTGATTAACCGATTCCATACACTTAAATTCAACCAGCCCATCGTCCCCCACTAAGCCGTCAGGCGAGGCTCCAGCGCATTCAATTGATGGGTGCTTAATAAAACCTACTTTAGCAACCTCAACGTCGTAGCGAGTCTCATAGAACTTGCGGGCATCCTCTTCCTGATCGATGCCCCACTGCATTGCAGCCGTGGCCTTGAATTCTGCTGGCACGCCGGTAATGCGCTCGCGCACCAGCTGCCATTTATAGGCATCACGGCCGGCCAAATAAGACCCAGCCTTGGTCTTACCTACAACGTCCTTAACTTTGGACGCGGTGATCAGGCCCAGCCGGTCAATTAGCCACTGGTCGGTGCGCTGCAATTCAATAATGGGTTCAGAGGAAATCATCTTGCGTCGCCCCCTTGGCCTTTTTTAATTTACTGGCAATAACAGCAGGCGCCTCTTTGCCGGGCTTGCTGGCAGCATTGGCGTCGTCATCCTCGTCAGCAGCGATACACAAAAGCGCTGAGATCTGGTAACGACGACCGTAAGTCGTGGCGCTGCCATACCCTTGGGCATCCATCTTGGTGGCCGGGAAGAAGGCTGGGGCAACCTCCAGCCACTGCCCTGACGAGTGGACAAGTCGCGCACCTATGGCCACCCCACCCTCTGCCGTCTCAATCACCTGCAGGATGGCCAGCCCCGCATCGCAGAGCGGCCCCTCTGTTGCGTCATTGATTGCAGACAGGTCGGCAAAACGGTTTTTAAAGTGCGGGTTAAAGTTGTTCTTAATAACTGGCTTGAACTTCTTCTTGGCTATGATAAGGGCCGCAAAAATCTTATCTGTTTCTGTTGACGTATAGATCATTATGTTGTTCTTTCCTAATCTAATAAAACAAAAAAAAGCCGAGTACAAGCAAAACACTTGAAACGACTGCTATAACAATAAACTTCTTGTTGCGTGCCCTTCGCAGGCGAACAAAATTGTGACAGCTGTAGACAATCATGATTAAGACTCCAGTGTGGTTGTGATGTAAAGCGTGGTGTGTTTAACCAGATTAGTCAGCTGTGGGCTGCCCCGGTTCTTGGCCATGAGAGACAGCAGCTCGACAAATGCTTCTTCTGGCATATCATCAAAATAATCCGACCGCAGCATATCGTCCTGCCAATCATCTGGGCCCCACAGATCGCAATCTAAGGAGCCTGTTTCCCACGTATGCCAGACATCCCATATGTCGGCCTGTCTGTCTATTAACATCTCATCTCCATGCCACCACTGCGTGGGGTCTGGGTTGTAATATGGATTGGTCACTTAACGCTCGTTAATGTGGAATTTTAAAAAAAAGACCTGCCTCGAAACTACCTGCGTTTATGTATCCAACATATGGGCCGCCATCAGTGAGTATCACGTCACCGTCTTTAAACTCGATCTCTAAGTCGGCAATGATTTTGTGGTGCCCATACCAGTGGTAAAGTCGTAAGGCCTCAAGCACCTTTGCCAAACCCTCAGCCTCGTAAAGCTCTATTAATTCACCAGCCTCTTGGGGGTCAACTTCAATGACAACTTCGTATGCCATTTTTTAACTCCTGAGCGTTCATTTACGAACAACAGTGCACAAAACAAATACTACATTAAAAATGACAATATATAAACAGTTGATATAAAGATATACGTTTTTTACGAAAAATAACATGAACATTTTCAATTAATTAATCGATGTCGGCTTGATCCAGATGACAATCTGGCACCATAAAACGCGCATGTTCTGAGCTACATCGCCATTAAGATCACTTGTCACGTCGTTCATGACATTATAGGTGCCCGTTGTATAGCCACGCTTGATAATACCTATGTTTGTTATACCGTTGTCACCACAGTAAACGACTAGTGAACCAAGACATGCTTCAGGTCTGATTTTGTTTGCGCCCACCACAAGCATCCAACCGTCGTGCTTGCGGCCGTTTCTGATCTGCAACGCGAAAGAATTCGAAGGCGTATCGTAGGGTGCTTTAAATTTGTCAGCTGCCTCAATATCTATCTGCACGAGCTCATTGCGTTCGTCAAGGAACATCGTCACAGGGACTTGTCGTACCTCGTCTTCAATGGGAGCGCCAGCACGTTTAAAAATCTCAATTGTGGTGACACCTAAGATATCAGCAAGCTTGACCGCGTCTTTGTTATGAATGGCGCGAATGCCACGCAACATCAGACTAACAGTCGATGGGTTGATTTCCAATAACTTAGCCAAGCCACGAACCGTAAGTTCCTTTTCTTCGAGCTTAGTCTTGAACCATTGAACATCTAAATTAGGGTTTTGTTTATTCAATGAAGGCATGACAACCTTTGTTTTATGTGCAAGAAAATCACACAATACTTTATATGTTCATAATATGCAAACTGTTTAGATTTATGTAA
>JBDNHM010000196.1:0-6437 GCA_041688825.1 Burkholderiaceae bacterium
GCCGCTACGGTGCGTTTATTCAGCATGGCACACAGTACATATTGTCGCATTCACCCGAGCTGTTTATTGAACGTCGTGGCAATACATTGAAAGCCATGCCCATGAAAGGCACCGCAAGTGCTCTGCACGCATCGGCCTCTGAACTGGCCAGCGACCCAAAGAATCAAGCAGAAAACGTCATGATTGTCGATTTACTTAGAAATGATTTAAGTCGTTTGGCAGAATTGGGTAGCGTGAAGGTGCCGCAATTGTTTGAAGTTGCCAGACATGGCGATGTGTTGCAAATGACGTCTACTGTGGAAGCCACCGCCAAGCCCGGTCTTCGCTTGATTGATATGTTGACTGCAGTATTTCCGTGTGGCTCAGTGACCGGTGCGCCCAAAAAAAGAAGCATGGAAATCATTCAGGCACTTGAAACGCACGAGCGTGGTTTCTATTGTGGTGCCTTAGGTTGGCTCGACCCGAATGGTGATTTTTCTTTGAGTGTACCCATTCGTACGGTCGAACTTCAAACTAACCCGGCTTCACAGACATCGACCTTTACCCTAGGGGTAGGTGCTGGCATTACGCATGGCTCTGATATTGATTTGGAATGGCAAGAGTGCAACCTGAAAGCTGAGTTTTTAACAGCATTACCCAGCGCAACCGGTTTGTTTGAAACCTTACTCGTTAAAGGTTCCGTTGCACAACATTTAACAAAACACTTGCAACGTTTAGCAAAATCGGCTCATGCATTGGGTATTGCATTGTGCGTTGACGATGCCATGCACACGCTTAATCAAGCCTGCGTTGAATGCGACCCTGCGCTTGAATATCGGCTACGTTTAGATTTAACGAGCGACGGCACTTTAAGCTTCACGCTTGCAAAACTTGAACCATTGAATTGGGTTGTAAAAGATGCTTTAACTGAGTCATTAACCGAAACCTTACCCAACACTTTTAATAAACCCAACACGAACAAAACAAATACAACAGTCAAAATATTTTGGGCAACAGATTTGTTTAACCACCCGACAGATGCACGCATGCATTCAGGCAATGCTTTGTTGCAACATAAAGTCAGTCACCGCAAAACTTACGACCAAGCTTGGCAATTAGCCGTTTCGCTTGGTGGCTTTGATGCGCTGTTTGTGAATGAACAAGGGTTCGTCACCGAAGGCGGCAGATCAAGTGTGTTTATCAAACCCAAGGGGTCGCAAGAATGGCTAACGCCCCCACTTACTGCCGGTGTCTTGCCGGGCATCATGCGGTCGATCATTTTAAATGACCCAAAATGGCAAGCACGCGAAGCCAACTTGAGCGTTGCAGACGTAATGAATGCAGAAGAAATCATGCTCAGCAATGCGCTTAGGGGTTTAATGCCTGCTAGTTTTTAACAAGATGCGCTGAAACGTTCCCTGTTTAGGGGAAGCATATCAAGAAAGCGTATTTGCAAACTGCTGCCACCGCCAGGTGTCTTCACACATTTGGTTCAACGAACGGGTGGCACGCCAACCCAGTAAACGTTGGGCCAAAGCAGGGTCTGCCCAGCACTCGGCAATGTCACCCGGGCGACGGGGCGCAATTTGATAAGGCACGGGTTGCGCACTGGCCTGCTCAAAAGCATGAATCATTTCAAGCACTGATGTGCCGCGGCCTGTACCCAAGTTCACTGTCAACAACCCTACATTTTGTTTTAAGTAATCTAAAGCCGTGACGTGGCCTTCGGCTAAATCCATCACGTGAATGTAGTCGCGCACGCCTGTACCATCAGAGGTGGGGTAGTCATTTCCCCAGACATTTAAGTAAGGCCTAACCCCCGCGGCAACCTGCGCCACAAAAGGTAATAAATTATTTGGAATACCTTGTGGGTCTTCGCCGATCAGACCACTGACATGAGACCCTACGGGGTTAAAGTATCGCAAACGCGCCACACGCCAAAAGTCTGGCTCGCTTGCAACCACGTCAGACAACACCTGCTCAATCATCAGCTTGGTCCAACCATACGGGTTGGTTGCCGATAATGGAGCGTTTTCTAAAATAGGCACTGACGTTGGGTTACCGTAAACCGTGGCCGATGATGAAAAAACCAGCGTACCCACCCCAGATTCGCGCATAGCTTGCAACAGTGCCAAGGTTCCCGACACATTGTTTTGGTAATAACGAAGCGGTTGCTCAACCGATTCACCTACCGCCTTATAAGCGGCAAAGTGCACCACGGCCGACACCTTATGCGCTTTGAGTAAACCCTTCACCAACTCAACGTCAGCCACATCACCCTCGTGACACGCAACAGGCTTACCGATTAACTTTTCAAGCCGATCAATGACAGACCGTTTAGCGTTACTAAAGTTGTCGAGCACCATCAATTCGTGCTCCGCCGCAGCAAGCGCCACACAAGTATGTGAGCCAATGTAACCCGCCCCGCCAGTCACTAAAATCATGTGTTTAACCTGAAAATTTGTTCGATGTAAAAGTAACGGTTTACAACATTAACCTACATTTCATTTAGCCATCACGGCGTTTGCTGCGCGGCATGCTTGACCCTCAAAATTTCAATCGTATGAGTCTCGTTCAGCACGCGATAAAAAACGATGTCATGCTCATGCACAACCAATTCTCGTAACCATTCAGGCAAGCCGGGTCTACCCTTGCGGCCAAGCTCGGGGTACTGCGCAAGCAGTTTGGTCTTGTTGCGCAATGCCTGACCAAAAGTCTTGGCACGCGTGGGGCTGTCTTTGCCAATATAGCGAATGATGCCACGCAAGTCTTCAAGCACCATAGGCCGCCATTCAATACTAAAAATCTTGTCTGTCATGCACGCTTTTTCTTTGTTGAAGCAGCCACCTCAACATTCATTTCGGCCATGACTTTATCATGTGAAAGGTTCGGTCGTGGGTCGTCAATCGATGCCTGTATTTCATTGACTAACCACTGGTTGTAAGCGGCAGCTTCGTGCGCTTGACGCATGGCTTGGGCTCGGCTGTCACGGTTTTGTGTCACCTCTTTTTGGTCAGGGTTCCAGTTGGTCGTGTCAAGCTGTGCAATAACAATACCCATTTCGCGCAATACAATCATTGCCGAGTTTGGGCTACCAAAACGTCGCGGTTCGGTGCTACGGGCCTTTACCAAAAAACCATCTTGCCCGCTACGTGTGGCAATCTGCATAAAAAAGCCGCTACCCTCACCCTTTAAGGTAACGCTCACAACGCCACCCGCAAGGGCTGTGGCGCGTAACTGCTCAAGTGTCATATTCAGCATGGTTTTCTCCTAATCTATAGATTGAGCAAGCTTTTATTAATTTATTATGCATGACCTATGGAATCTGTGCAATGGGTATGGCATATTCAACCAACTGTGATCGTTACACGGCACCTTGTGGCGGGCGTAAGAAAATTAGGCTACTTAATAGCCATTTAACGATCATTTGCAATTTAGAATAGACTTTATATTGGTTGAGTTCAAAACTGAAGTGCAACACTAACCTTGAGGTACTGTGTTGCGATGCATACCCAATACATAAATTGACATCAACACGATTCAACAAACCATTTAAGACATGACCCAAACAACCCAAACCGCCAACAACGCCAACAACGTCAATAACAACACCCAAGCCACCGCCCCCAGCATCACGCCTATTATTTTGTGTGGCGGCTCGGGCACACGGCTGTGGCCACTGTCGCGTCAAAGCTTCCCCAAACAATTCGTACCTATTATCGGCGACAAAAGCTTATTACAGTTGACTCTTGAGCGTACTGAACTGTTTGGCCAAACACCTATTTTAATTGGCTCTAATGAGCACCGATTCATGATGCTTGATGTGTTGGCTGCCGCACGACAGCATGCCACAGTTATGCTTGAACCCGTTGCTCGCAATACAGCAGCAGCGATGGCGATGGGCGCTTTGCAGATGCTAAAAACTCAACACGATGCACAAAACCCATCGTTGTTACTGTTTTGCCCAGCCGATCACCATATTCCAGATTTAACGCAGTTTCACGACACGGTTATGCAGGGTGCCCAAGCCGCTTTAGCGGGCGATATCGTCACGTTTGGGGTCGTACCCACCTACCCCAGCACCGCTTATGGGTACATACAAACGGCGCAAGATTCGAACCAACAGTCGCAGGTTTACACCGTTGAACGCTTTATTGAGAAGCCCCAAGCAGACGCAGCGCAAGCGCTTATTTTGCAAGGCAATGTTTGCTGGAATGCAGGCATTTTTCTATGCACCCCCAATGCCTTATTAAGTGCGTTAAAAGCCCATGCGCCTGATATCTTAGAACAGTGCAAAGCAGCCATGGCGCAGGCAACTGAAACCTTGACAGCACAAAATGAATGCTTGGTTCAACCCCAGCTTGAGGCCTTAAAAGCGTGTCGGTCAGAGAGCATTGACTATGCCGTAATGGAACATGCCAACAACATTTCTCTGGTTAAATTCACAGGCCAATGGAGCGACGTCGGCAGCTGGAACGCGGTCGCGCAACTCACCCCAGCTGATGCCTCGGGCAACCGTATCGAAGGGCATGGCTTGGCACACTTAAGCCAAAATACTTTTATTCACGCCCCCACCCGACCCGTCGTCGCCTTAGGCACCAAAGACCTGTTAATTATCGACACCCCAGACGCCTTGCTAGTCGTCACGCCAGACCATGTTGAGCAGGTTAAAGAAGTTGTGGCTCAGCTTAATCAACAAAAAAGAACACAAGCCGTCACACATCGCAAAGTGGCCCGACCTTGGGGCTGGTACGACAGCATCGACATGGGTGAACGTTTTCAGGTGAAACGTATTGGCGTCAAACCCGGCGCCTCGTTAAGCTTACAAAAACACCACCACCGTGCTGAACACTGGGTGGTGGTGCGAGGCACTGCAGAGGTGACACGAGGTGAAGAAACCTTTTTGCTTTGTGAAAACCAATCAACCTACATACCCATGGGTGAAGTTCACCGCCTTAAAAACCCAGGCGTGGTCGAATTAGAAATGATTGAAATACAGTCAGGTAGTTACTTAGGTGAAGACGATATCGTTAGACTCGAAGATGTCTATGGCAGGGTGGTGGGGTAGTTGCGGAACAAACGCCAAGTCGGCTATCGGTCGATGGGGTACCAAATCAGAGCACTGACAAATAAAGTAGCCAACAGAAAAAGGCAATTTAAAACTAATCTTGCTTGAACGGTCGAACATACTGTTTATATTAGCTACTGGTGTGCTCCTGTCAAAATCAAACTCGTCAAAATACCACTAGTGGAATAACTCAAGAGACGCCAAGTCTAAAAAATGATTTACCTATTAGGTAAAGATTGATACAATGAGGTTGAATTGGAAATTCGATACAAGGACAGCAAAATTCGTGCCCTGTGTGAAACACAGGCCGTTTCCGAGAAGAAACTCGGGGCGATCTCAGCTCGCAAGCTGAAGTTACGGTTACTTGCCCTAGAAGCAGTCACACGCGTCACCGAACTGGTTGCAGGCAACCCGCATCCTCTCAAAGGAAACCGGCTCGGGCAGTTCGCCCTTGATCTTGCTGGAGGGGGGGCGATTGGTGTTTGCCCCCGCTAATGACCCCTGCCCTACCCACTCAGATGGCAGTATCGAATGGTCCCAAATCACAATCATTAGTATTGAATTTATAGGTGATTACCATGAGTGAACTGAATATTCCTTTTGCGCCAGACTGGGTGTTGCAACCTGGCGAGTCTATTATCGATTTAACCGAAGAGCGGGGCTGGACGCAAGTCGAGCTGGCCCTACGTCTAGGCTATAGCGAAAAACACATTAGCCAGTTAATCAACGGCAAGGTGCCACTCACCGTTGACGCCGCTCAGCGTCTTGAACTCGTGCTAGGTAGTTCCATAGACTTCTGGCTGTCGCTCGAAGCAAACTACCAAAAGCACAAAGCTCGACTAACAGCCGCTGAATCTCATGCAAACTGGGTGCCGTGGCTCGATGAACTGCCTATTAAGGAATTAATGTCTTGTGCGGCCATCCCAAAACAACGCTTAGATAGCAAGCACAAGCCATACGTGGTTGAGAACTGTTTGCGTTTCTTTGGCGTTGCAACACCCGATGATTGGCGCGCTCATTACGGTGGAATGAAAATGGCTTTCCGTCGCAGCCGCATTGAACAAAGCGATGTCGGAGCCATTTCCGCCTGGTTGCGCATGGGAGAGCAACAAGCAGAAAAGCTCAATGGCCCTAGATATGACAAGACCCGCTTTGAAAAGGCCTTGTGCACCATTCGAAAGCTAACTTGCAAACAGCCCGAGGGGTTTGAACCGAAAATGCGAGCACTACTGCACGAAGCTGGTGTGTTGTTCGTGCTAGTGCCAGCCATTCCCCGTGCACACGTCAGCGGTGTCGCTCGCTGGTTAAACCCGGTACGACCCTTGATTCAGCTGTCGCTGTACGGAAAGACTAACGACAAATTTTGGTTCAGCTTCTTTCATGAAGCAGC
>JBDNHM010000197.1:0-1960 GCA_041688825.1 Burkholderiaceae bacterium
GCCGGCAAAATCATAATGTAAACCTCGGGGTGACCGAAGAACCAGAAAATGTGTTGGTACAACACAGGGTCACCACCGGCTGCCGCATTAAAGAAACCAGTACCAAAGTGACGGTCTGTTAAAACCATAGTCATGGCAGCAGCCAATACAGGCATCACAGCGATAAGCAAGTAAGCAGTGATGAGCCATGTCCAGCAGAACAAAGGCATTTTCATTAGCGTCATGCCAGGTGCGCGCATGTTCAAAATCGTTACAACGATATTGATGGCACCCATAATTGACGAAGCACCCATGATGTGAATCGCGAAAATGGCGAGATCCATGCCGGGGCCCATTTGCATGGTGAGCGGTGCGTACAATGTCCAACCGGCGGCGGTTGCACCACCCGGTACAAAGAAAGACGCGGTCAACATGATTGCAGCAACGGGCAAGAGCCAGAAACTGAAGTTATTCATGCGGGCAAACGCCATGTCTGACGCGCCAATTTGAAGTGGCACCATCCAGTTGGCGAAACCCACAAAAGCAGGCATGATCGCACCAAACACCATGATCAGACCATGCATGGTGGTGAACTGGTTAAAAAGCTCTGGTTTGAAAAACTGAATGCCCGGCAAGAAAAGTTCTGTACGCAACAAGAGCGCAAGCGTGCCGCCCTCGAAAAGCATAATCAAAGAAAACAGTAGGTACATGGTACCGATGTCTTTATGATTGGTTGCAAACAACCAACGACGCCAACCTTGAGGTATGCCGTGATGATCGTCGTGGCCACCGTGGTGATCGTGGGCTTTTTCTTGGCCCTTACCCGGAATTTGGTCTACGGTTATGCTACTCATTTTGACTCCTAACCTTCTAAAATGGGCATGCCCTGTTTTAGAGAGCATCTTTCGGTTGCTTAACTGAAATTAAGTTAATTCTATATTTGTAATACGTCAATGCTTAAAGATAAATCATTAAAAATCAATGCTGAAACCTATTAGCGCGCCGCTTGAATATCAGCAGGCATGACAACGGGGTCTTGACCATTGCCACCATTGCCCCACGATTGACGCGAGTAGGTAATCAGTGAGGCCAGATCTGTATCGCTTAATTGGGCAAAAGACTGCATCGCTGTGCCAGGCTTACCTTTTAACAAAATAGCCACATTGTCAGCTTTGGGGCCGGTCACAATTTTGCTACCGTCAAGTGCAGGAAATGCACCCGTTATGCCTGCACCGTTGGCCTGGTGACAGGAAATACACATTGAGCCGTAAAGCTTTGTACCCTTGGTTACGAGTTCAGCAGATGTCCATTGTTTGTTGGGGTCTTCTTTGCCTTTAGCAAGTATTTGCTGCTGACCATCAACCCACGCAGCATACTCTGCTGCAGGCAACACTTGAACGACTATAGGCATAAATGCATGCTCTTTACCGCACAACTCAGAACATTGACCACGGTATGTACCCGGTACCTCTGCACGGAACCATGCATCGCGTAAAAACCCCGGAATGGCATCTTGTTTAACGCCTAACGATTGCACCGCCCAAGAGTGAATCACATCACCCGCTGTAATTTGCAAGCGTACTTTTTTACCAACGGGCACAACTAATGGGTTGTCAACTTCCATCAAATAGAAAGGGCCTTTAGGCTCGCGGTTTTCAATTTGGGCAAGGGGTGTTGACAGATTTGAAAGAAAATTTAAGCCTTTGGCTGGGCCATCAACATATTCGTAGCCCCATTTCCATTGGTAGCCCGTGACTTTAATGGTCATGTCAGCACCGGATGTATCTTTCATGGCAACGACGGTGCGGGTGGCGGGTAAAGCCATACCAATAACTATAAAAAAAGGAATTATTGTCCAGGCGATTTCAATGCCAACGTGCTCGTGAAAGGTTGCTGCTTTGTGACCTTTTGACTTACGGTGCGCCCAAATTGAGTAGAACATAACGCCAAATACGGCTACAAAAATTGCCAAACAGATGCC
>JBDNHM010000030.1:0-2454 GCA_041688825.1 Burkholderiaceae bacterium
AACTCTGTACAGAAGGAATATTGCGAATATCTTTTGACATATTTACAATTGTTGACCAAACGCCAAGCAAAAAAAACCCTGAAGAATCAGGGCTTTACTGGTACTTGGCGGAGGCGCAGGCCGCCATCATGATATTTCAGCTAATACCATACCTTATCATTATTCAATTAATTCAATAACTTAAAAAAGAAAGATTGAACCACACTGACTCACGTGATAGCATTACATATCATCATTTTGGATATGTAGGTGGGTATGCCAATAATCGCTAAAGCACTGACAACAGTTGAGTTAAACCGCATCTCTGAAGAAGGTTGGCACGCAGTTGGTGGGGTTGCTGGTTTGTTACTTCAAGTGCGTATGCCCTCTAAACCAGAGCAGCCGTTAACAAAGTCTTGGATTCTTCGCGTGAGGGTTGGCAACACACGCCACCCCATAGGTCTTGGGTCTTACCCCCAAGTATCACTAGCACAGGCTAGAGAGCAGGCAAGGCAGCTTGTCATTGAAGCCAAGAAAGGCACCAACCTCAAGGCCAAGAAGGTCACTGCTCGAAGTGCAATGCTAGCTGCAGCCTCTCAACATAAAACGTTCAAAGATTGTGCTGAAGCATACATTAAGGCGCACGCTACCGATTACACCAACGACAAGCATCGCAAGCAGTGGTCAGCAACTTTAAAGCTATATGCATACCCCGTGATAGGTAAACGGCTTGTTGCAAATATTGGTACGCGAGATATGCTTGATGTAATGAACCAAAAGCTTGGGGAGCCAAACCCTCAGTCTGAAACGCTTTGGTACAACCGGACTGAAACCGCAAAACGAGTGCTCGGTCGCATCAAAACTATCATTGATTTCGCCATTGTTAATGAATACAGAACAAGACTTAACCCAGCAGTTTGGAAAGGCTACCTTGATACCCAGCTACCGATGCCCGACAAAGTATCTAAACCTGAGCACCACCCCGCGCTGCCATACAAAATTATCGGGGACTTCATGGCTAAGCTAGGTAAGAATCAAAGTATAAGTGCGAAAGCGCTTCAATTTTTAATACTCACTGGGGTCCGGTCGGGCTCTGTTAGGGCAGCTCAATGGTCTGAGATCGACTTTGCCGAAAAGCTTTGGATTATTCCCGCTGAGCACACTAAAACGAAGGAAGAGCACAGGGTGCCACTAACACCACAGGCCATAACACTTTTAAAATCTTTACCACAGTTGGCAGGGCATCCGATATTTCCTAGCCCCAGAGGTGGTTCATTGTCTGACATGGCGTTATCTGGGATTACTCGGGGTATGCACGAGCGTGGTGAATTAACTGTGTATGTTGTGCCCCATGGGTTCAGATCAACTTTTAGAGACTGGGCAGCCGAGTGCACAACTTACCCAGATGAAATACGCAAAGCTGCTTCAGGCCACACTGTGGGCGACGCAGTGCAGAAGGCATACCAGCGCACCGATCTCCTAGAAAAACGCCGCTTAATGATGTGTGACTGGGCAAACTATCTGAGTAAACCTAGCGTTCAGGCTCCCGCAAATGTTGTGCCTATTCGGAGTAAAGCATGAGCCCCCTCGACACGAGAAAATACCTAGCAGCATTTGTTCGGCAAATACAGGCCGGTGAGCCGGTTACCGATGAGCAGCGTGAGTATCTCGCCGAGGTGTTTGATCGCATTTCACAAGGGGAAGATGCCAACGCGGTGTTAGGACTTAAGTTTGAAGTGGGTAAAACAGAAGATGCAGCTCAAAAGAGGCAGAAAATGAGCCTAATACTGCACTGGATATCTGGTGCTATTAATAAGAGCGATTTGCATGAAACTGAGCCCTACACTCTTGATGCAGCATGTGTTAGAGCTGTAGAGGTTTTTAGTTTGGAGTTTGACGCTAGTTATTTAAAAAAACAATGGTACAACTACCAACACATGCAAGACCCAATTAGGACATGGCGAGATGAAGACTCCCCGTTCTACCCTTAAGGCTTTAGCAACCCACCAAACCAACTGTTTCATGGTATTTAAGTGTGGAGATGCATGAACGAAGATGGAGGCTCCTTAAACGTTAAAGAGGTTCCACATGCAAACAGTCGACAATGCGCAAGTCACTCGACAAGCGCCCATATGTAATTTTGATTCGTTACCTGACAATTCTTTTATAAGACAGAGTCAGTTGCTTAGCCTACAAATTGTGCCATTTTCAGCATCTACGTTATGGCGGCTTGTAAAGAGTCATCGCTTTCCACAACCTTTAAAACTATCCGGTGCAATCACTGCTTGGCGAGTTGGTGAAATTAGAGCGTGGTTGAAAAACCCTCGTGCATTTGGGGGTAATCATGGATAAGGAAACACCAGAGCTGGTTTGTCGTACCCGACGTAAGGCTTTATTTTTTGAAGTCACTGGTCTCAAGCCATCCAAGGCCCAAACCAAGGCCACAGAGAAGCTTATTGAAGTGGTGCGAAAGCA
>JBDNHM010000198.1:0-15473 GCA_041688825.1 Burkholderiaceae bacterium
GAAGGTGGCACCGGTGCAGCACCTGTTGAATTTGCAGATCACGTGGGTACACCATTGCGTGAAGCACTCCGTTTGGTACACAACACCTTGGTGGGTTTGGGCATTCGAGATCAAATTAAGCTAGGGGCATCTGGCAAAATTGTTTCAGCATTTGATATGGCACGCGTTTTTGCATTGGGCGCAGACTGGTGTAACAGTGCACGTGCTTTTATGTTTGCAATTGGCTGTATTCAAGCACAGCAATGCCATACGGGTAAGTGTCCAACGGGTGTCGCGACTCAAGATGAGCGTCGTCAACGCGCGTTAGTGGTCACAGACAAAGCCCCTAGAGTTGCTAATTATCATCGTAATACGCTGAAGTCATTAGGCGAGTTAGTCGGTGCAGCAGGTCTTAATCACCCAAACCAGCTTGGTACACAGCATATTGCCTGCCGAAGCCCAACGAGTCGTGTCAGCCTAATGTCGGTTCAATACCCAGACTTTGAAAGCGGTGAAATTTTACGTGGCACATTAAGAACTCGTGTCTTTCAGTTGGGTTGGCCCCTGGCACAAGCAAGTAGTTTTGCTATGGCTCAAGACTCCAAAAAAGTATGGGACAGCCCCAGAGATGGCGCAATGGTTTGACAGTCGACTTAAATAATTTGAAACGGGGTATGTGGCACAAACTCGTTGGCATGAAACGTGCTTTTGTTCAGGCAGAAAATGTTAACCCCACGACGGGTTAAGCCATAAAATCACCCAAAGCATAACTGGCATCCAGAGCGAGGCCAGTATGACCTGCAACCCCAAAGCCAGCCCAGCGAAAGCGCCCGCGGTGGGTTCTATTTGTATAGCCCGGGCTGCACCAATACCATGTGAAATGGTACCTAGGGCAAAACCTCGCTGTGCCCAGCCACTGGTGTCGCGGGCAATGTGAATAAAATCAAAAATATATTTACCAAGTAGTGCGCCAATTAAACCCGTTAACACTGCAAAAATGGCGGCTAGCTCAGGTAGCCCACCCATTGTTGCAGCCAAACCCATGGCAACGGGTGCAGTAACTGACTTAGGGGCCAACGACATGGCCAAGTACTGTGGCAGATCAAGCAACCAAGCCATTGCAACGGCAAGCACAGCTGACACCACGCCACCCACTAACGCGGCCATAAACAAGCGTGGCAAACGACGCATCAGCTCGACTCGTTTTAGCCATAACGGCCATGCCAAGGCCACCACGGCAGGCCCGAGTAAAAAATGAATAAATTGTGCACCTGAAAAATAGGTCTGGTAAGGCACTTGAAGCAATGTTAAAGATAATGCGAGAACAATCACTGTCCAGAGCACTGGGTTAGCTAATGGGTGCTGATTGAGTTTTTTATAAATGGCACTGGTGACAAGGTATAAGGCCAGCGTTGAGGCCAAGCCAAATAATGGCGTGGTTGATAGGTATGTCCAGAGTTCAACAAAATCAGACATGTTCGTCTTCTTTCGATTGACCGGTGTGGCCTAACAGCCAGGCCGTCACGGCAATACCCACTACCGACGACACAACTAATATAAAGCCAATGCGCAGACCAAACTCTGACAATAAATCAAGGTGCGTCATCACCCCCACCCCAACCGGCACAAACAATAACGATAAATTATTGAGCAAAAAATTGGCCGCGGCTTCCACTGTATGCCTCAGGCGCGGCCAGTATAAAGCGGGTATTAAACAAACCATACCTGCAACGGGGCCTGGTAAGGGCAAGTTAAACACTCTTACCAGTGCCTCACCAAGCGCCTGAAAGATCAGTAAAAGTGTGAAACCGGTTAACGCCTGCATGATGAGAGTGCCTTAAAATGACTTATCGAATGGTCAGAAAGCCATATTTAAACTAAGCGTAAGCGATTGATTAACGATACTTCCTGAAGAGGTTCCTTGATTGGTACCTGTTCTGGGCCCATCTATTGCATCGCCGCCGAAAGACCAAGGCCCACCCCAATTAGTGGTGTAGTTACTTGTTTTTGAAACAGTGTAATTCAAGTCAATAAACCAGTTTTTATCTAAGAAGTATGTTCCACCAATCATGGCTGCGCCACCCCAAACCCACTGGTTAACAGAATAACTACTTGTATTTCCAAGGCCTGTCACGGCAGTAGGTATACCCACAAAGTTAGCAAAACCTGTCATATTATTTAAAGACGTTTTTATTTGTGAATAGGTCGGGCCAGCCCCTGCATAAATATAGCTTTTTTCAAATGAATGACCAATAAAAGGCATCAGTGCAAACTGTTGTTCAATGCTTTGTTGGTAAGACCTGACTAAATAGTTACCATTGAACGCGTTATAAACACCGCCTTGGGTGTAACCGCCCGACTGAGGAATTAACTGATTGTTAACAGTCGAAGTTGCTTGTAAGTTGTTATAGGAGAACTTTGCGCCCCACAACCATTTACTTTCTGGAAAATGTTTGAAGTACCCAGCATGAATGACGGGAGAAAAATTGTTTTGTGATGGCATAGACACATCAGTTCCGCCCTCAGCTGAGCCCGTAATAGAAGCTTTGGGTACACCCACTGGAGGAATGAAGGGTGGTGAATAGCTTGTACCCTTACCCCACGTGCTTTGGTTATCAAAATTTGTTGAATTTGCACTACCACCAATACCAATAAAGAATGCTGATTGGGGTACTAATGATGTGGAGGATTTATCTGCTAGAGCATATGTCCCCGTCGATCCCAAAATCAAACCGACTGAATAAACCAATATTTTTTTCATGCTATGAAAACCTTTTCTTTAAGTATTTTTAGCACTACGCTATGAGCCAATTTGCAATTTTTTTAATTAAATCGATAGTAGATCTGCGCTTGGGTTTTTTAAGTGTTATTTATTTATTAGCTCTGATTAACATTCAGGCAGTGCACTAAATTAGGTCATACACCCAATTATCTTACAAGGTACTACACCTAAAAACCCAAAAAAAAATTAACTACATAAGGAAAATTTTTTACTTTAATTATCTATGATTCTAAAGCATACGCTCCGGTTGCATCGTGCACTTCAGCCCCGGTTAACGGTGGGTTAAAGACACACACCATACGCATGGCCACACCTTGATTGGCTTCAAGCACATGATGATCATGGGCATTGAGAGCATATAAGGTGCCCGGTGTAATTTGATGGGTTTGGCCAGTGGCTACATCGGTAATTTGCCCTTTACCTTCGATGCAGTAAACCGTTTCTAAATGGTTACGGTAAGTCATCTCTAGGGTGGCACCGGCCTTGATAATAGTGTCGTTAACCGAGTAGCCCATACCGACGTCTTTAAAAATTAACCGTCGACTGGTCCAACCCGCGGTGTCAACCTCGGCAGCCGTACCTAAGACGTCTTCTAATCGTTTAATAATCATACTTTCACCTCAACTTCAGTAAGTTTTACAACCCCCATACTTTCTTCGATGATGTCTAAGCCGAAATCAAGATCAGTGTGGCTGATTGTCAAGCTGGGTAATAGTTTTAAAACTTGATCATCAATACCTGCGGTTTCAACAATCAAACCCCGCTCAAAACAAGCTTTTGATACCCTGTCAGCCAACGCAGCGTTGGTAAATTCGACCCCAATAATTAAGCCGCGCCCCCTTACTGTGGCATCAAAACCCAAGGTTTCAATCATGTCGCGCAAGCGTTTCTGGGTATGTTGGCCTTTTTTAAGCACCTGCTTTTCGAGTGTGTCGTCAACCCAAAAATCAAGTGCTGCTGTGGCGGTTACAAATGAGGGGCAATGGCCTCTAAACGTGCCATTGTGCTCGCCAGGTGCCCATATGTCGTATTCAGGCTTAATTAACACCAACGCCAAAGGCAACCCGTAACCTGATAACGATTTAGACAAGGTAATGATGTCAGGCACGATACCGGCTTCATCAAAACTAAAAAATGAACCGGTACGACCGCAACCTACTTGAATGTCATCAACAATCAACAAAATGCCATGGTCAGCTGTGATTTGACGTAAACGCTGCAACCATTTGCTTGAAGCGACGTTCACGCCACCCTCAGCTTGTACCGTTTCTAATATTACCGCTGCAGGCAGATCTAAACCACTGCCGTTATCAGCTAAAAGCGTTTCAAAATAAGTTAGGGTGTCTAAATCACGACCCAAAAACCCTTCAAATGGCACTGAAGCCGTGTGATTAAGTGGTACCCCTGCCCCAGCTCGCTTAAAGCCGTTACCCGTTACAGATAATGCACCTAAGGTCATGCCATGAAATGCATTAGTAAAATGAACGATTTGTTGTCGACCGGTCACTTTACGTGCCAATTTCATTGCAGCTTCGACCGCATTGGTACCTGTAGGCCCAGGGAATTGAAACTTATACGACATGCCACGTGGCTTCAAAATCACTTCTTGAAAACGTTGTATGAAACGCTGTTTAGCCTCGCTATACATATCAAGCGTGTGGGTAATACCATCACCGGTTAAATAGCGTAGCAACGCTTGTTTGATAGGCTCTGGGTTATGGCCATAGTTTAAGACCCCGGCACCGCTAAAAAAATCTAAATAACGTTGGCCTGAGGTGTCAACCATCCAAGGCCCTTTGGCGGAACTAAACACCGCTGGGAAGTTGCGGCAATAGCTACGCACCTCTGATTCATATTGTTCGAATGTATTCATACTGTCACTCCTGAAAAAACGATGGGGCCGATGCGAACCATGGGTTCAGCAACATGACCATCGGGAAATTGATTTGCCTCAAAATGCGGGGCCCATTCACAGGGCGCATTGATGTTTGCAGCAAATCGCGTAAAAAGTTTATGTGAGGGTTGGTTATCGGTTGCGACCGTAGCAGTCAGCCATTGGCACGATTGGTTGGTGGGTAAAGCCAACCATTGTCTCAGCATAGTTTTGCCAAGATGTTGGCCCTGCATGGTGGGGTGCACGGCAATCTGCCAGCAAAAAGCGGTGTGTGGCGTTTCGGGGGGGTGATAACCAATAATGGCACCCACTATCTGCTGATTGTGTTCGACGACTAGGCATGTTTGCCCAAAGTCGGTTGCCATCAGTACATAAAAATAGGGGGAATTTAAATCAAGTACGCCTGTGTCACGCACTAAGTGCCAGAGCGCTAAACCATCGTTAGGTTGAGCCGCTCTAAAGGTAAAGTTTGATCGTAGAAAGTCAGTTTTCTTAAAATCGATATGCGTTCACCATTAAAAAATCACCATTTACCATAACATGAACTGTTGCTATTTGACAACCCTTTTGGCCATATTAAAAGTCGACAAATAAATAATTTCCATATAAATCATAAGCTTAAATAATTGCACCCGTTTCTTTCGCGCTTTACCTGTAAAATCTACAGGTTTTGCAATTTGATAGAAGTTGGTAAGACCAAACAGCTTCATTCAACACGCCGTCACCGACTTTAAGAAACTGCCCGCATGTCAGACACTGAAACGCTAGAAACACCCCCCATTAAAGCAACTCGGCGCCGCGCCACTAAAAAGAATGTCAAAAAATCGCTTGAAACTGCACTCATCGTTACAGATGATTCGTTAGTTTCTGCGAGTGATCAAAAACGTTTTGATTTGTTGGTTGAAGACGCACACGACATTGAAAATCAAATTGGAACGTTAAAAAAATTAGTTGATCAGCATCGTATTGTGTTTGCGCAAGCCATTAACCCACTTGCGAAACGGCAAGACGAAATCAAACGCAACATGGTGATTTGGTTAAACCAACGCATGTTGCAAGGCAAACTTGCGCCTCGCGTACATCGCATGTTGGGTGAAATAATTACCTATATGGCGCTTGACTATGCGATTGCAGGCGATGAAAAAATGCGTGAAATTCATGATTTACACAGCGAAACGCCGCTAGCCGACCTTGAGCGTATTCAAATGGAAGAAGCGCAAGCCTTTTATGAAGAAATGATGAACGAAGAGGCTGAAAACCCTGAAGATTTTGATTCGCTTGAAGATATGATTCAAGCGCGTTTTGATCAAATGCACAAAAAAGCCCAAGAAAAAGCAAAATCAGAGCAATCAAAAAGTTCAAAAAAACAGAAGTACCAAGACGCTGAACAAACCAAGCTCATACTAGATAAAGCAGGCCAAGCCTTAAGGCATATTTACCGTCAACTTGCCAGACAATTGCATCCCGATCGTGAACCTGATGAGCAAATACGCAAACAAAAAACTGAACTGATGAGTCAGGCCAACATTGCCTATGGCCGTCAAGATGTGGTGGCATTATTAAGGCTGCAAACCCAATTTACCCAAACCACAGGCGCATCGGGTGGTGCCAGCACCTCGCTACATACCTTTGGTGCGCAATCAACTCAAGGGCTAATTGAGCTGCTTCAAATACGTATTAAAGCGCTTAATCGTGAGCGGCGAGACACAGAGCTACACGCTGTCGCCGAATTTGTTTTACCCTCTTCGCGAGCCCTGACTAGTGAGCGCTTAAACCAACATCTTGAATCAATTAAACTTCGCCATCAACTAAAGATTCGCGATTTAAAAGGTGAGTTTGTTCAAATTCAAAATGACTCTGGGTTGTTAAAATGGTTAAAAGAACAGGCATTATTTGCTTAGTGGTTTGTGTCGCACTCTTTTAATAGGGGCTCGATGATCGGTACCAGTGATCGAGGCCGCTAGTCAGTGGTCGAGGCCCGAAGTCAGTGGCCATTGTCAGTCATTGGTGTCACCACTTCACATCAAATTCGTCTCGTAACGCTTGAATCTGATCTTCAGTTAACGGGGCTGGCTGGTGGCCGTTAGTCATCAAATACAAGCGTGCGGTTTCTTCCAACTCTTCCAATGCAGCACTTGCTTGAGCAAGACTTTCATGCCAAACATTGGGGCCTAGGCGGTCAAGCAGTACGGCCCTAATCGGGGTGTTGCAAGCGTGCATCTGATGTATTTTTTGGGAAATAAGCGCACCCACCTTTGGATCGCCTGGCCGGTGATAAGGTATCAACGGCACATGCCCAACTTTCATCACAAAATATGGCGTTAGGGGTGGCAAAACGTCTTCAGCTTGCCATACACCGCACAAAGTTAAAGCAACTAAGTGGGTGCTATGTGTATGTATGACGCACTGAGCTGTCGGGTCTGCGGCATAGATAGCTCGATGCAAAGCAAGCGTTTTTGAAGCGCGATCACCGCTCACTTGATAGCCATTCATATCGACTTTAGCGATTGCTTGAACATTTAACTGCCCTAAACAAGCATCTGTGGGGGTAATTAAATACCCCGCTTCATCAGGCAACCGAACGCTAATATTGCCTGCTGAGGCGTGCACATACTGGCGCTGATAAAGCGAAAGCCCGACCCGACATATTTCAATACGAAGTTCAGATTCATTCATTTGTGGTGCGTTCATTTAAGTTTGCTTCAATTCAACATGACTTGTTGAGTGTTTTGAATGCGTCTGTGAAAAAGCCTTCACCACCGAAATTACCTGATTTAAGGGCGATGTGAATAAGCTCACCCCCAACCAAAGCCGATGTCCAGGGCACACCGGCGGCAATTTGTGGCCCAATGGTCATATGGTCAATCTTTAGCGCTTTAATCACGGCACCCGATGTTTCGCCACCCGCCACAACAAGTTGTTTAACGCCCAAATCAACCAACTGAACGGCTATCTTTGCCAGGGCTGTTTCAACTAATTGGCCGGCGTGGTCGATGCCTAAGCTTTTTTGAACCGCTTTGACTGCTTCAGGCTCAGCGGTTGCAAAAAATAAAATAGGGTGCTTACCTAAAATGGGATGCGCCCACTTTAGCGCCTGACCCACTACATCTTCACCCCGATCAAGCGCTAAGGGGTCAATACGAAAACAAGGTAACCCAAGTCTTTGAAAATTTTCTACCTGAGCATTGGTTGCAAGTGAGCAACTGCCTGAGAGAATCGCCTGATAGCCTTGCCCTTGATTGAACCCATGCAAGGGCGATGCCCCTTCAAATGAATTCAAACCCCAGTTCTGAGGCAACCCAACAGCCACCCCAGAGCCCGCCGTAACTAAGGGCATACTGGTCAAAGCTTGACCAATGGGTTTGAGGTCATCATTTGACAACACATCAAGTATTGCAATCTCAACGCCCTCTGCTTGCAGATCTTTAAATTTAAGTGCTATCGCTGCAGAGCCTTTTGCGATCGTTACATAGTCGACCAAACCCACTTTGCGAGCCGTTTGCAATTGCAAAACACGTACCAAGTTGGCATCAGTCATCGGCGTTAAAGGGTGGTTTTTCATGCCGCAGTCTGACAATAATTGGTCGCCAACAAATAAATGGCCTTTGTATATCGTTCTTTGCGCTTCAGGAAAAGCTGGGCAAGCAACCGTAAAGTTGCTTTTTAAAGCTTTCAATAAGGCATCAATAACGGGCCCAATATTGCCCGCTGCAGTCGAGTCAAAGGTTGAGCAATACTTGAAGTAAATTTGCTCAACACCCTGGGCTTGTAGCCAATATAAAGCCTCTAAAGATTGTGAAATTGCGTCATGTACCGGTATGGTGCGTGACTTTAGTGCCACCACAAGCGCATCAGCATCAAGTTTGACAGATTGATTAAGGGGAACACCAATCGTTTGTATTGTTCGCATGCCACTTCTAACCAAATTATTGGCTAAATCAGTGGCGCCCGTAAAGTCATCTGCAATACAACCTAACAACGGTTTTTTAGGTAATGTTTTCATTTTTTTCTGGAAGTGAAATACCCGGAAATATTTTAATCACTGCCGAATCATCTTCGCGACCAAAACCTGCTGCTGAGGCTTGCATAAACATTTGATGCGCAGTAGCTGAAAGCGGCAAAGGGAATTTACTGGCTCTTGCGGTGTCAAGCACCAACCCTAAGTCTTTAACAAAAATATCAACTGCCGAAAGGGGTGTGTAATCGGCCGCTAAAACATGTGGCATACGGTTTTCAAACATCCAGCTGTTGCCAGCACTATTTGTAATGACTTCATAAAGTGCGTCTGCGGCAACCCCTTCTCGCAGGCCTAACGCCATGGCCTCGGCTGCTGCGGCGATATGCACACCTGCCAACAATTGATTAATGATTTTTACTTTGCTGCCGGCACCCGCTTGATCACCGAGTTTGTAAACTTTAGCTGCCATACTGTCTAAGGCATTTCCCGCTTTTTCGTAAGCACTGGGGGTGCCCGCACTCATGATGGTCATTTGTGCTGATGCAGCCTTAGCCGCCCCTCCCGAAATGGGTGCATCTAAATAAAGTAAACCTAAATCGTTCATACGTTTTTCAAGCGCAATTGACCAGTTAGGGTCAACCGTTGAACACATAATATAAAGACTACCCTTGGTCATGGCGCTTGCAGCACCGTTTTCACCAAACAATAATGCTTCAGTTTGGTCTGCATTGACCACCACACCGACAATGATTTGAACGTGTTGGGCTAACGCTGCCGGCGTGTCATGTGCCACCCCACCCGCTTTAGCAAAATCGTCTGCAACCTGTTTACGAATATCGCAAACATGTACCTCATACCTAGCGCGTCTTAATGAACCAGCCATGCCCAGGCCCATAGCGCCCAAGCCGATTAACCCAATTTTTTTAATATTACTCATGATTTACCTGCTGTGTTGTCTGACCACCAGTTTGCACCAAACTGACCTTGCAACCAAGTAATAAAAAGTTTTACTTTGGTTGGTACCAACTTAGGGGAAGGGAATACGGCGTGTATTTCTTGTTGTGGCATCTGCCACAATTCTAATAATGGCACCAACGCTTTATTTTTAATTGAAGCATCAGCAACATATAACGGTAATGCTGCCACACCAAAATTTTGTCTTGCGGCTGACAACAACATTGATAAATTGTTTGACCTTAAGCGACCTCTAACAGGCATTGACACCTGAACACCGTCAGAACCAACAAAATGCCAATGATCGTCACCCTGCACGGTATTATAAATAAGCACATCATGATTATCTAAATCAGATGGTATTTTCGGCAGACCCTTTTGTTTTAAATAATCAGGCGACGCAACCACCGCCCAAGGGTTTAAGCCCAAATAAGTCGAACCTAAAGTTGAATCAGACAAACGCCCCATACGAATGGCGACATCGACCCCTTGCTCGACTAAGTTGACATATCGATCGTCACAATTTAAATCGATTTGTAAGTGCGGGTTCATACGCATAAACGCCATCGTTAAAGGGGCCATTACGCGCCGACCAAAGGCAACTGAGGTACTGATGCGAATTAAGCCTTCAGCTTGATGTTGAAGCAGCGAGGCGACTGATTCAGCTTCTTGGGCATGATGAGCAATAAGCTTGCACTTTTCGTAATACAGCAAACCAATCTCGGTGGGGCTCACACCGTGAGTGGTGCGGTGCAACAACCGCGCACCTAATTGTTTTTCCATACGACTGATTTGTTTAGTGACGGCAGGCTGACCCACCCCCACCTCTGCTGCGGCTCGGCTAAAAGAACCCAAATTTACAACACGCACAAACAGCTTGATGGCTTGAATGCTTTCCACAGTAAACCCTTAAAACATAAATAAAGGTAATCGGTCTTTCTTCCTAATCAATGAAAAGATTCTTTTAACTCGGTCGATTCATTATTTTAAGTAATCACCTTAAGACATCAGCACACTTTATAAATAACCGCCTTTGTGACTTGCAATCTTGCTGTGTATTCCACCATGGAATAAGCATCATGCGCAAGGGGTCTGTTCCATCCAATACTAAATCAGCCCATGATACGTAAAGAGTAGACCTATAAACAAACCAGACATATTGAATAACTTAGGATCAAAAACATGGCCAAGATGAAAGCCGCAATGGCAGCCGTACTCGTGATGGAAAAAGAAGGTATTACAAAAGTATTTGGTGTGCCTGGCGCTGCCATCAACCCCCTTTATAACCAGCTCAAAGAGCGCGATACGATTAGCCACATATTGGCTCGCCACGTTGAGGGTGCTTCACACATGGCTGAGGGCTATACCCGTGCCAAAGCAGGCAATATTGGTGTGTGTATTGGCACATCAGGCCCTGCAGGTACAGACATGATTACAGGTCTGTATTCAGCTCAAGCCGATTCAATACCGATTTTAACGATTACTGGCCAAGCACCCCGCGCACGCCTACACAAAGAAGATTTTCAGGCGGTTGATATCGTTTCAATTGCTAAACCGGTTACCAAATGGGCCACCATAGTCTTAGAACCGGCTCAAGTGCCAGGTGTTTTTCAACAAGCTTTTCACATTATGCGTTCTGGTCGCCCAGGCCCTGTGCATATTGATTTACCTTTCGATGTCATGCAAACTGAAATTGAGTTTGATATTGAGACCTACGAGCCATTGGCCGTTTTCAAACCTGCAGCAACACGCAAACAAATTGAGCACGCGCTCAAAATGGTGCTTGAATCAGAACGGCCACTGATCGTGGCAGGTGGTGGCATTATTAATGCTGATGCAAGCGATTTACTGGTTGAATTTGCAGAGTTAACAGGCATACCAGTTATACCCACCTTAATGGGTTGGGGCAGCATTCCAGACGATCACCCCTTAATGGTCGGTATGGTTGGCTTACAAACCAGCCATCGCTACGGCAATGCAAATATGTTGGCCAGTGATTTTGTGTTGGGCATTGGTAACCGTTGGGCTAACCGCCACACGGGTTCGCCAGAAGTGTATTGTAAGGGGCGTAAATTTGTTCACGTCGACATCGACCCCACCCAAATTGGTCGTGTCTTTGCAGCTGATTACGGCATTACTTCTGATGCAAAAGCCGCATTGGCATTATTTGTTGACGTTGCTCGCGAAATGAAAGCTCAAGGTAAATTTGACAAATTCGTTGCCTGGGCCAAAGAGTGCCAAGGCCGCAAGACATCATTAGAATACTTACGCAAAACAAACTTCGATACGGTTCCTATGAAACCGCAGCGCGTATATCAGTGTATGAATAATGCGTTTGGCCGAGACACGACTTACGTCACAACCATTGGTTTGAGCCAAATTGCTGGCGCACAATTTTTACACGTTTACTTCCCGCGCCGCTGGATCAATTGCGGTCAAGCCGGCCCCCTAGGGTGGACTGCACCTGCGGCATTAGGCGTATGTGCTGCTGACCCAACGCGTGAAGTGGTTGCATTATCAGGCGATTACGACTTTCAGTTCATGATTGAAGAGCTGGCTGTTGGCGCACAATTTAAGTTGCCCTACATTCATTTTGTTGTAAATAACAGTTATTTAGGGCTAATTCGTCAATCACAACGCGGCTTTGCGATGGACTACTGTGTACAGCTTGGTTTTGACAACATCAACTCAGCCCCAGGCGAACCTGCTGCAAACGGTTACGGCGTTGATCACGTTAAAGTGGTGGAAGGTTTGGGCTGCAAAGCCATTCGCGTGATGACGCAAGAAGAAATCGCCCCAGCGATTGCGCAAGCCCGTGCCTGGATGGCCGAGTATCGTGTACCCGTGGTGATTGAAATTATTCTTGAACGTGTTACAAACATTTCAATGGGTACAGAAATTGATAATATTAATGAGTTTGAAGAATTGGCAAAAGACATATCAGATGCGCCAACAGCTCATATTGCTTCAATGTTAGATTAATTAAAGGGTTTACAACATGCCTAAATTTGCAGCCAATTTAACGATGCTTTTTACCGAAATGCCTTTTTTAGATCGGTTTGAAGCTGCTCATAAAAATGGGTTTAGTGCGGTAGAGTTTTTATTTCCCTATGCCTGGCCAGCTGACGAAATTAAAGCCCTGCTTGACACGAACAAGCTTGAATTAGTGTTGCACAACTTTCCTGCAGGTAATTGGGACGCTGGCGAGCGAGGTATCGCTTGCCACCCAGATCGTGTCAATGAGTTTAAAGAAGGGGTCAACAAAGCGATTGCGTACGCCACAATTCTAGGTGTGAAACAACTAAATTGCTTAGCCGGAAAAAAACTTGATCACGTCAGTGCAGAGCAAACTCACACTACCTTGGTCAATAATCTTAAATTTGCTGCCCAAGAACTTAAGCATCATGGTTTAAAGCTTTTAATCGAACCCATAAATTTCTTTGATATACCCGGGTTTTATTTGAATCACACGCAACACGCTTTAGATTTAATCGACTCAGTCGGTTCAGACAATTTATTTGTGCAATATGACATTTATCATATGCAACGCATGGAAGGTGAAATTGCAGCCACCATCGAAAAGTATTTGTCTAAAATTGCGCATATTCAAATTGCCGACAACCCAGGCCGTTTTGAACCCGGTACAGGTGAATTAAATTATGCCTTCATGTTTAAACACCTAGACCAAATTGGCTATCAAGGCTCAATTGGGTGTGAGTACAAACCGAAAACGACAACAGAAGCAGGTTTAGGTTGGCTTAAAGCATTGAATCAATAATTTAAAGCATTGCATCAATAAATTTTTTATTGATGCACTCAATTGATGAAAACAGACTAATCAATTCATTTGTAATGTGCATTCAGTTATATTGAAAGCGCGATTGAAAATGCCTTAAAAAATGCCATAGATACATTGATAACAACTTTATAAAGAGACTAATGACGATGAGCAATACAAAACCTAAAATCGGTTTTATTGGCCTAGGCATAATGGGCACCCCCATGGTTAATCATTTGATTGCAGCGGGTTACACCGTATTTACCTATACCCGTAGCAAAGTACCGGCAGCTTTTAACAGCGCGTCTGCCACCCTATGCAAAAACAACCAAGATGTAGCGCAACACGCTGACATCATTTTCTTAATGGTGCCAGACACCCCTAACGTTGAAGCCGTATTGTTTGGCGAAAACGGTGTCGCTGCGGGCTTGAGCAAAGGCAAAATTGTTGTTGATATGAGCTCTATATCACCTATAGCGACAAAAGAGTTTGCACAAAAAATTCGGGCTTTAGGGTGTGAATATCTTGACGCACCGGTTTCAGGTGGTGAAGTCGGTGCTAAAAATGCAACCCTATCGATAATGGTTGGTGGTGAAGACGCCACCTTTGCAACAGTCAAGCCTTTGTTTGAACTCATGGGCAAAAACATCACCCATGTTGGTGCCGTAGGCGATGGTCAAACGGCTAAGGTCGCTAACCAAATTATTGTTGCCCTTAATATCGAAGCCGTTGCAGAAGCGTTGTTATTTGCTGCCAAAGCCGGCGCGGACCCTGCAAAAGTTCGCCTCGCTTTAATGGGTGGTTTTGCATCGAGCAAAATTTTAGAAGTGCACGGTGAACGCATGATCAATCGCACCTTTGACCCTGGGTTTCGTATTGAGCTGCATCAAAAAGACCTCAATTTAGCGCTGTCCAGTGCCAAAGCTTTAGGCGTTTCATTACCCAACACAGCCACGGCACAAGAACTTTTTAATTCTTGTGCTGCACATGGCGGTAAAGCATGGGACCATTCAGCCATGGTGCGTGCCTTAGAAAAATTAGCCAATTTTGAAATAGGTCAAAAACCGTAATACGGCTTAATCATGAACCCGCAACAATTGCTTAAAGACATGTTTGATGCGGCCATTGCCTCTGCACAACCTGCACGCTGCATACCGCATTTCATGCCTAAACCAGATGAAATCGGGTCGGGTCGTTTTATTGTTATTGGTGCGGGCAAAGCTTCTGCCGCAATGGCGCGTGCTGTTGAACAAAATTGGGCGGGCCCCATAGAAGGTTTGGTTGTAACCCGCTATGGTTATGCGGTGCCTTGCCAATCAATTGAAATTGTTGAGGCATCTCACCCTGTTCCTGATGCGGCAGGCTTATTGGCAGCGCAGCGTATATTTGACCTAGTGAGCGATTTAACCCCTAACGATACTGTTTTATGCTTGATTTCGGGGGGCGGCTCTGCGCTGTTGCCCATGCCCTGGGCAGGTATTACCTTGGCAGACAAACAAGCTGTCAACCGGGCTTTGTTAAAAAGCGGAGCCACCATTGGTGAAATGAACACCGTGCGGCGCCATCTTTCAGGCATCAAGGGTGGTCGCTTAGCAGCGGCTTGCTACCCCGCACGTGTCATTTCTTTGTTGTTATCTGATGTGCCGGGTGACAACCCAATTGATATTGCATCAGGCCCTACAGTGGCTGACCCCACCACATGTCAAGACGCCTTAGATATTGTGAAACGCTACGGCATTCATTTGCCTGATACCGTCATGCGCGTCTTAGAAAGTGGTCAAGGCGAGTCAGTTAAACCAGGCGATCGCCGTTTATCTAAGTCTAGTTTCCACATGATAGCTACCCCCATGATGGCACTCAAAGCGGCTGCTCAAGTCGCCCAAGCAGCGGGCGTCAAAGCCCATATTTTGAGCGACATGATTGAAGGTGAAGCCAGCGATGTAGGTAAAGTACTGGCTGGCTTAGCGCTTAACGTTGCCAACCACAATATGCCCTTTGAAACACCTTGCGTGCTACTTTCAGGGGGTGAAACAACCGTTACCCTTAAAGGTGACGGGCGTGGGGGCCGCAATGTTGAATGTCTTTTATCTTTTGCCATTGCAACCCGTGGTCACCCAACGATTCATGC
>JBDNHM010000199.1:0-2398 GCA_041688825.1 Burkholderiaceae bacterium
ACTGATTCCACGGCAAACTGGTCACCTATTCCACGGCAAACTGATCACTCAAACTCTTTAAAACTGATCTCTTCGGAGCGAAGCGACGCGGGGTTATTTTGTTTATAAACGTAAAGCTTTGTTTCAGTCAATTTGTGATCGTTTTTTTCGTTGTGATTCCCCTGTCAGTTTGATCATATGTGCGTTATGCACGACTCGGTCTAAAATCGCATCGGCTAGCGTGGCCTCGCCCATTGCGTCATGCCAATGCTCTACAGGCAATTGACTCGTCACAATGGTTGACTTGCGGTCGTGCCGGTCGTCAAGAATTTCTAATAAATCATGGCGCGCCTCAGAGGTCATGGGCGCCAGCCCCCAGTCGTCTAGCAGTAAGACATCTACTTTTGCATACTGTGCCAGTAGCTGTGCGTAACGCCCATCGACCTTGGCCAAACTGAGCAAGGGAAATAAGCGTGGCATTCTGCAATACAGCACAGAGTAACCATGGCGACAAACCTGATTGGCTAGTGCACAGGCTAGATATGTTTTGCCAACCCCAGTGGGCCCCGTTATCAATACATTTCGATGTGCCTTGACCCATTGGGTATCGAGCAACGCCATGAATGCTGCTTTGTCGATACCGCGTGCTCCCTTGAAGTCAACATCTTCTGGGGTGGCGTTCAGTTTAAGCTTGGCCCGTCTTAACCTGGCTTCAAGCGCTTTGTTATCACGCAGGGTTGATTCGTAGTCTAGTAAAAGGCCTAGTCGCTCTTCAAACGTGAAGGACTCTATTTCTGACATTGCGCTCTGATCTTCAAGCGCTCGGGCCATGCCCATTAGTTTGAGCGTACGAAGCTTATCTAAAGTGGGGTGATACAACATGAGTCAGTTCCTTTAATGGTAATAGTTTGGGCCCCGAACATTGTCGTGAGCCGGTAACGTAGAGGGGGTGGGGTCAAGAGCCAGAGGGTGCCTGTCCATGCCTGTTTTAAGCATCGACTCAATGGACCGATATGACATGGCGTTCACGTGTAAAGCCCGCAGACAGGCCGCCTCCAAACGATCAGCACCATACGATTTACTGAGTCTGAGCACGCCCAGACAGGTTCTGTAAGCCTGCTGAGGGTGGCGCCGTGACTTGAGCAGATATTCAATAACCAGCTTGACTGATGGCCCGATGCGCTCAGCCCAACCCGTCATGCGTTCGGGGGACCAACTCAAATACCATTGATGGTTGGCAGGCAAATGCTCAACAGTTGTGCTGTGCTTGGCACGCACGAATGAGCGCACGTGGCTGGCCAACCGTTTGCCTTTAGAGAATACCTCCAGAATGTGATCCGTTAATCGGGTGTCGACTTGTTCGCGCACCCAGCGGTAGGGGACCGAATAATAGTGCCCATCGACCTCGATGTGGCAGTCTATATTGACGCGAGCAAGTCCCCATTGCGCGTATTCGTAAGGTTGCTCGGGCAATTCTTTAAGCGCGGGTCGGTCAACATTGCTAAACAAGCTTTGACGACTGCCAGGCATTTTTTTAAAAGCCCGGTTGTTCATATCCACAACGAGCTGAGCGATAGCCGCGTTGAGCTCCGCTAGGCTAAAGAAACGCCTGTTGCGCAGTCGCGCCAGAACCCAACGCTGTGTGATCAGCACGCCGTTCTCGACCTTGGCCTTGTCCTTGGGTTTGCGTGGCCTAGCTGGCAGTACCGTAAATTGGTAATACGCTGCAAACTCTCGATAGGTGGGGTTAATCTGTGGATCGTAAAAACAAGCATCCTTGATGGCACTTTTTAGATTGTCAGGTATCAACACCTTAGGCACACCGCCTAAAAACTCAAACAACCTCATATGCGAACGGATCCAGTCGGGCAGCTTCTGGCTCCAAGTGGCCTCAACATAGGTGTAATTCGAAGCCCCCATGGTGGCCACAAAGATTTGCGCCTGTCGCACCTCCCCTGTTGCCGCATCAATGACCCCAACGGTTTGGCCAGAATAGTCGACAAAGCACTGGCCTGCAGGGTGGAATTGACGCAGGCTGACGCCCAACTTAGAGGTGTAGTGGCGATAGGCATCAAAGAACCAACTTAATTTATAGCCATCGCTATGCGTGCTCTTGTATTCCTGCCAAGCCAGGGTGAGTGTCATGCCTTTGGTACGCATGGCTGCGTAAACGGCCGGCCAGTCAGGTTCAGCGCGAACAATGTTGCTGTGGCTAGGTTGCGGGGGAAAGAGCATGATCTCCAGTTGGTGATCATCTAAATCTGGCGGTAAGGGGTAGCCCAGACCCGCCGCTTGAGCACGTTTGACGTAATCGCCTGCCGTGGTGGCTGAGATACCAATTGCCAAACTGATTAACCTTTGAGATTGATTTTGCTCAAAGTACAGCCGTAAAACTTCTTTAATACGACGCATAGATAAC
>JBDNHM010000200.1:0-1366 GCA_041688825.1 Burkholderiaceae bacterium
AAGGCGCAAGACGTCACCATTAAAAAGCTGACTAAAGGTAACCCCACCATGACTGAAAAGTTTGATGATTTAAAAGGCTCGGGTCTAAACGAGGCATAAAGTCGCCTTGCGGTGTGATGTGGTTTGGGCGAAACGGTAGATTTGGTTCGCCAATTAGAATTCGTACGATGGCTAACAACTGTTGTTAGCCACCTGAAGCGGGTAATCGAGCTATGCGTAAGGCATCGGCAGTTTGCTGCACTCAGAAGATTAATGGGCAACATCTTTTTCAAGCAGTAAGCGAATATAGCGTGAGTAAGGGATACCCTTTGCCTTCGCCTTGACTTTTAAAGCCGCAAGTAGGTTCTCAGGAAGACGCATGTTGAGCGCGGCAGTCTTGGGTTCAAACTCAAAATGCATCGGTTTCAAGCCAGACAAGTCATAAGTTGAAAGGTTTGCCGTTTCTACGAAGCGCTCGGCAGATTCATCACTTAAGAGTGTGGGCATTTGTTTAGATTTGGCTTTCATAGTGGTCGATTTCCTTTTGATGCATATAGAGGGCGCTGATTGTTTGCCGCACTTGGGCCAATTGATTTCGTACCAGTCAGATCCCGTCACTCTGTTTTAGTGTGTACGTTTGTCAACACAAATATTGTTTAAAAATTATCTTTCTGTATTGAAGGCGTGATCAGTGTGGGGCTCTGACTAATAGGGCAGGCTTCACGTAAGAAGTTGGCATAGTCATTCATGCTATTGATGTGCTTTGGGGGTAGGGTGCAAAAGACAAAAAAAATCGTTAGGCCTGCCAGATATGTCGATTGAATCGACATGTTTTGGTGACGTGTCGATTATTTCGGAAAAAATCGACATATGAGCTTTTACCAAAAAAACCTTATAACGATCTGTCTTTACTGCTTAACTGCTGAAATAAGTTTAGATAGCTTACGATTTAAAACGCTGTGCACTAAAGGGTTTTAAGTCTATGTCAGGTTTGGTGTCAGTTAGCAGTTGAGAGACAACCCGCCCTGTTTTTGCCGAGCCTGCAAGACCGACATGGCCATGGCCGTATGCATGAATGACTGAGGGCCCACGGCTTGAAAAGCCGATGCAAGGTAGCCCATCAGGAAGGCTTGGGCGCCTACCAAGCCACACGTTGATTTGATCATTGGCAATGTTCTTGGCAAGTTGTGGGTATAGCGTTGCAAGATGCTGCCGTAAAATTTCAGCGCGTTGCCAATTCGGTACATCGTCAAGCCCTGCAATTTCTACCTGGCCTGCTATGCGTATACCCGTTTCCATCGGTGTGACAACGACTTTCTTGTCCATAAACATGGTCGGATGATTAGGGCCCTGATTCGGTGCTTGAACCACATAATGGTACCCACGC
>JBDNHM010000201.1:0-1504 GCA_041688825.1 Burkholderiaceae bacterium
TATGTCTTTGCAGCCTCTCGCGACGCATTTATTGTCAGCTAAAAAAATAATATTATTTATGTGTGTTGCGCTGATGGCTGGTCTGTCTGCCGTGCAAGCCGCTCAAGTCGATGATTTGTGGCTCTACGTAAAAAACGATCGTGTTGAAGAAGTCAGCGAATTATTGGTTGAAAAGAAACTTGACCCCAATACGGTTAATACTATTGGTACACCATTGCTGATGCAGACGGTGCGTGATGGTTCGTGGCGCGTGTTTGATTTGGTGCTGTCGCAACCCGCAACCGATGTCAATAAAACAAACGGTTATGTTGAAACACCCATCATGTATCTTAGTTTAGTAGGCGATTTACCTCGCGTGAAGCAAGTGCGCACCAAGGGTGCTGAGCTGAATCAAAACGGCTGGACAGCCCTACATTACGCCGCCGTAAAAGGCCATGCCGACATTGTTAAATACTTGCTAGCAGAAGGTGCACTACCTAATGCCTTGTCACCGAATGGCACCACAGCATTGATGATGGCCATGTCAAATAATCATGAAGAGGTTGTGCAATTGCTTCTTAACGCAGGGGCGAACCCCTATATTGTTGATGCCAATGCCAATACTGCGATCAGCGAAGGTAAAGACCGGGGTAATACAAAATTGGTTGGCGCCCTTAAAACATGGATGTTGAAACATCCGGAAAGTAGCTTTAAGCCTTAGTTTTCTACAACCCGTTTGCAATCAGTAAGTACTCAGGGCGCAACACACCTTCAAGTTGGGCATAAGGTATTAAGATTTTAGGCTCACCAAATGACTTAGGGGCAATGGTGAAGTGGACACATGAAAATTAAAGATTTACTCGGTCAATTACTAATTTGATTGACTTGTAAAGTTTAGGTAAATCATTGCAAACAGTCTTCCACAGTATTTCAAAGTCTACTTTGAAATACTGTGAGCAATGGCATTACGCATTTGATACGCTGATGAAAAGGGTAGTTCAGGGTGTTCCACTGCAAATTCTGGAAACTGCTTTTCAATATTGTTGCTCGCCTCACCAATAACTTCAAGATTGCGTATCACTGCGTCTTGAACAAGCCTATTGTTTAGAAACATCACCTCATCAATGTCTGATATGTATTCATCAATTCTATCAATTGCTTCAATAATGTGCGCTAAGTAGTCGCTCAATCTTTGAGGGTCTCTCATCATATTGCAAGAGCCTCAATGATAATTTTTTCTCGAAATTTATCAGGCAAAGCATTCGGTGTCAGAACATCAACAGGTACGCCCAATAGTTGCAACAACTCATGACGAATGGCACCAATATCAAAAAGTGTTGTTTCTGATGTTGGGTCAATCAAGATATCTAAGTCGCTGCCTTCATGGTCTTCACCATGTAGAACAGAACCAAAAACACGAGCATTTCGAGCGCGATGATGTTCAACCACTCTTCGAATGGCAGCACGATTTAATTGCAGGGCAAGAGATGGTTTCATCAAAAATCCTTAAAATACGCGTAATTGA
>JBDNHM010000202.1:0-1920 GCA_041688825.1 Burkholderiaceae bacterium
AACAATGGCTTTTGTCTTGACGACAGGGTCCACTTCAGATAGCTAATTGCTAGTGTGAATAGCTTGTGTCGATGTTGGTGTATAGAAAGTTGATTTCATAATTACTCACTTTTTTATAAGTATTTTCCCTAGCGCAATATTTATCATTTAACTTACGACTGCAGAAACTACAGCAATTGCATCAACATCTGTTCGCAAAACCAACGCCCTGACACGTTGAACAAGACCCACGACAGGCATCACAACTGCCATACCCTTATCGTCTAACGTTGTGTCTGCATGCGTTAAAAAACAACGTACTTTGTTAGCAATTTGTTGTTGCTGAAACTCAAGGGCAAGGTGTTCTGAATCGAACATGACGATTGGAATTTTGCCTTGCCCTTGAATAAGTTTTGTTAAAAACTGCGGAATATAAGACCTAGAAATGGGTGATCCACCAAACAACGGTGAAAAATTAACCTCGTTAATAATAGCGCCATTTGTATGCCAAGGCTGACTTAAGTCGGTGCTAATCATGTCAATTCCAGCAACGCTTAAACCAAAGAGCTTAGCCGCTTGTAAAGCAAGCTTAATGTTTTCAGAGTGAATAGTTTTCGTGACATCTACATCTATTCCGCCCCATTGCGTTGACTCAATTTTGCGAAGTGACACAAACTCACCTTCAATTGGCCTGAATTGAGGTGAAAGCTTTAAGCGCTTCAACTCAATCAAAGCGAGGTCATCTATTTTCTGAATCTCTGACCTTGACCAAGGTGGCTTTTCAGACTCTGCAAGCCATTCGGTGTTCACTAACTCAAGAACACTACTATGACCATCGCCAAAAATACCCATAGGCATACGCTTGACCGCATACAACAGATCGCCATTGGCAACGAACAACCGATGGCACACACCAGAAACTTGGCGTTCAATAATGACTTGTTTAGCGTTTGAAACCTTATGAGCCGCAGCATAAGCTAATAAAAGTGCTTGCTCGCTGAGCACGTCAACGGTTACCCCTTCTCCACGATCTAGATCTGTTGGTTTAACAACAACCGGAAAACCGATATGATGTGCAGCGTTAATCGCGTTTTGTTCAGTATTAACGACAACATGAACCGGTGCAGGCAACCCAGCTACTCTTAAGAGGTTAGCCGTTATCACTTTATTCTGTGCCAGTTTTGAACCCATCTCGGAATCAAGTTCCGCTGAACTGCGCGCCAGACGTTTTGATTGGCTACCCCACCCTAGCTGATAAATGCCAAGACCAAGATGAAAAAATGGAATGCCTAAAGCATGCGCAACCCGAAGAACGGGTATGGTAGATTTGCCTGCTGGAACCAGACCATTAAGAGGCGAAATCACCTCATCAGTAATGGTTCGCCATACTTTTAAGCGATTTTCAACTGTTGGTGGGTTTTGTACAATCCATTGATTCAGGTCAAGCGCTGATTTAACCGTATGACGGTAAACATTCTCGTGCAGGTGATGAACCGTTGCAATCTGAATGGTAAGGTTGAGCTGATCTTGCTGAGTATCACTCTTCTCACACGTTTTGACTTGAATCAAATCAAAAACAGGAACTCTAGCAAGTTGAAAGATTTTTTGAACTATTAACAAGAAACCTGTTGGGTAAAGTCTTGTATCGTTTTCTAAATATTTAAACTGAGCCAAATGAGCATCGCTTAGACACCAAGACTGTTCATCAATCAAAAACTTTGCCCAATTCGAATACTGAGCCGTATTAAATTTCGCTGGCAACCATACGTGGCAAGTCACGACTACAGATTCGTCAAGTATGGTTTTGTGAGTTTGAAAAGCACTCATCTACCGAACCCATCGTTTGACATATTACCTACCTTATTGAAATGACTCAAACAAACAGAGCTATAACTGAATCTGGTGTTTGGAGGTTTTACAAGTAGGCGGCATATCCGTTAT
>JBDNHM010000031.1:0-4158 GCA_041688825.1 Burkholderiaceae bacterium
CGCTTGAAAAGGTCAATACTGCCCCCATATATCTAAAAATGTCATTCATTCGGAGATTCAGGCATGAACAAACCCCACAACGATGAGTCGAAAGTAAACTCACAAAACGCTCACTCGGCTCAACCTGAGTCTGACCTCGCACAAGCTTCTGAGCAATATTCAGCTCATGAGGGCAGTGATGATGACGCGTTAAGCGCTGATGCATCAAACGTCAATGATTCAGAGTTTCCGCATGAGCCCGAAGCATTGGCTGCCGCATTAAACAAAGCTTTAGCACTGGCAGCAGAGCACCACGATCAACTATTGCGTGCGCGTGCTGAAATGGAAAATATTCGTCGACGCTCTCAAGAAGATGTTGCCAAAGCGCGCAAATTTGGTATTGAATCGTTTGCCGAAAGCTTGGTACCCGTGATGGACAGCCTACAAGCTGCTCTGGCGCTGACTGATCAAACGGCTCAACATATGCGTGACGGTATAGACACCACCATGCGTCAATTAACGGGTGCATTTGAGCGAAACCATTTAAAAGAAATCGCGCCCGCTGCAGGCGATAAGTTTGACCCACATCATCATCAAGCCATTGCTACGGTTCCTGCCGAACAAGAACCCAATACCGTTGTTGCAACATTGCAGCCCGGTTATTTGATTTCTGACCGTGTCTTGCGCCCGGCTTTGGTTACGGTTACAGCACCAAAGCCTTAAGCACCATGATTTAGCAACATTTTAAGATTTGTAAGTGCCATATTCAGATCAAAAATATTAGCAAATAGAGGGTTCCGTTGGTAGGTAAAGTTTTTTTTAATCGTTGACTGAATTTTTTAACGCAGTGATTGATTAAAAGATCTTGAAAACCACAATTTAGCCCCCATTATCTAAATAACAAAAATTTAGTATCTACCTAATAAACAGAGGGTTACACAAAATGGGCAAGATTATTGGCATTGACTTAGGTACCACCAACAGTTGCGTTTCAGTGATTGAGGGCGGCAAAGTCAAAATTATTGAAAATGCAGAAGGTAACCGCACCACGCCTTCTATCGTGGCTTACCTTGCAGATGGTGAAGTGTTAGTGGGTACACCCGCAAAGCGCCAGGCGGTCACCAACCCAACCAATACGCTCTATGCCGTGAAGCGTTTGATTGGCAGAAAATACAGTGAAGAAGCGGTACAAAAAGACATCAAATTAATGCCCTATGCCATTATCAAAGCAGAAAATGGTGATGCATGGGTCACCGCACAAGATAAAAAGATGGCACCGGCTCAGGTTTCAGCTGATATTTTGCGCAAAATGAAAAAAACGGCTGAAGACTATCTTGGTGAAGAGGTTACTGAAGCGGTCATTACCGTACCTGCCTACTTTAACGACAGTCAGCGTCAAGCCACCAAAGATGCAGGTCGCATTGCAGGCTTAGATGTTAAGCGCATTATCAACGAGCCTACCGCAGCTGCTTTGGCATTTGGTATGGACAAGTCAGAAAAAGGCGACCGTAAAATCGCTGTATATGACTTAGGCGGCGGCACATTTGACGTTTCTATCATTGAAATCGCTGATGTTGATGGTGAGAAGCAATTTGAAGTGTTGTCAACCAACGGCGACACCTTTTTAGGTGGCGAAGACTTTGATCAACGCATCATTGAGTATGTCATTACCGAGTTCAAGAAAGAGCAGGGTGTTGATTTGTCAAAAGATGTTTTAGCCTTGCAGCGCTTAAAAGAAGCCGCTGAAAAAGCCAAAATCGAGTTGTCATCAACCCAGCAAACTGATTTAAATTTGCCCTACATTACAGCTGATGCGTCAGGCCCTAAGCACTTGAATTTAAAAATTACTCGCGCCAAACTTGAGTCTTTAGTTGAAGACCTCATTGAGCGCACCATTGCCCCTTGCCGCACAGCCATCAAAGATGCGGGTGTCAAAGTTGATGAAATTGACGACGTGATTTTGGTTGGCGGTATGTCACGCATGCCAAAAGTACAAGAAATGGTTAAAGCCTTCTTTGGTCGTGAGCCACGTAAAGACGTCAACCCAGACGAAGCCGTGGCAGCAGGTGCCGCCATTCAAGGTTCAGTATTGTCTGGTGACCGTAAAGATGTGTTGTTGCTTGACGTGAGCCCGCTGTCGTTAGGTATTGAAACCTTGGGTGGTGTCATGACCAAAATGATCACCAAGAATACGACTATTCCAACGCGTTTCTCACAAGTGTTTTCAACGGCCGATGACAATCAACCCGCTGTCACAATTAAAGTGTTTCAAGGTGAGCGTGAAATTGCCAGTGGCAACAAGTTGTTAGGCGAGTTTAATCTTGAGGGCATTCCCCCTTCAACCCGCGGTACGCCACAAATTGAAGTAACTTTTGATATTGATGCCAACGGTATTGTGCACGTGTCAGCAAAAGACAAGGGCACCGGCAAAGAAAACAAAATCACGATTAAGGCTAACTCGGGTCTGACTGAGGCTGAAATTCAGCGCATGGTGCAAGATGCTGAAGCCAATGCAGCAGACGATCACCGCATTATTGAGTTGGCTCAATCACGCAACATGGCTGATGCCCTCGTGCACTCAACCGGCAAGTCTTTGGCTGAGCACGGCGACAAGCTTGAAGCTGCAGAGAAAGAAGCCATTGAAGCTGCAATGAAAGACGTCGAAGAAGCCTTAAAGGCAAATGCTGATAAAGAAACACTTGACGGCAAAGTTGAAGCGCTGTCAACAGCCTCACAAAAACTGGGTGAGAAAATGTACGCCAATATGCAAGCAGAGCAACAAGCGGGCGAAGCAAAGCAAGCTGATGCTAAACCGGCTGACGATGTTGTTGATGCAGACTTTAAAGAGGTCAAGCGCGACGGTTCTTAATTCACCGTTGTGTACTAAACCGCCCGACACGTGGTTTTTCACGTGATCGGGCGTATCTATGAAACTCAAAGTAAAAGATAACCATGGCTAAAAGTGATTTTTATGAAGTGCTTGGGGTGGCTAAGAATGCGTCAGATGACGACATTAAAAAAGCTTATCGCAAGCTTGCCATGAAGTTCCACCCTGATCGAAACCCCGACAGCAAACAAGCAGAAGAGAAGTTTAAGCAAGCCAAAGAGGCTTATGAAATCTTGTCTGATGCCGATAAGCGTGGTGCTTACGACCGTTATGGCCATGCTGGCGTTGACCCCAATGCAGCGGGCATGGGGGGTGCTGGTGGCGCGCCCTTTGGCGACGCATTTGGTGATATTTTCGGTGAAATATTTGGAGGTGGTGGTGGCCGTCGTGGTGGGGGTGGCCCACAGGTCTACCGTGGTGCTGACCTCAAGTATTCGATGGAAATCACGCTTGAGCAAGCGGCTAATGGTTTTGATACTGAAATTCGTGTGCCAAGTTGGGAAAATTGTGAGGTGTGTAAAGGCTCGGGTGCGAAAGCCGGTACTTCACCCAAAACCTGCCACACGTGTGGTGGTGCGGGCGCAGTGCGTATGCAGCAAGGCTTTTTCAGCGTGCAACAAACCTGCCCAACCTGCCATGGAAATGGTAAAGAAATTACCGACCCATGTAAGAGTTGTGATGGGGTAGGGCGTACACGGCGCAATAAAACCTTGCAAGTTAAAATTCCTGCAGGTATTGATGACAGCATGCGCATTCGTTCGTCAGGTAATGGTGAGCCCGGCGTAAATGGTGGCCCATCGGGTGATTTGTTTGTTGAAATTCACATCAAACAACACAAAATATTTCAACGTGATGGCGACGATTTGCATTGCGAATTAACCATACCGTTTACCACTGCCATTTTAGGGGGCGACATACAAGTGCCCACACTCAGTGGTAAAGCTGAGATCACCATACCTGATGGTACACAATCGGGTAAAACCTTTAGGTTGCGTGGCAAAGGTATTAAAGGCGTGCGTGCGGGTTACCCAGGCGACTTGTATTGCCATGTCATTTTAGAAACCCCGGTCAAATTAAATGATCAACAAAAAGATTTACTGCGTCAGTTTGAGCTTTCTTTAACAGAAGGCGGTGACCGTCACTCACCCCAGAGTAAATCTTGGACAGATCGCGTCAAAGATTTCTTCTCTTAAGGTCTCTTTAGATTATTTAAAGTCACCGGCCACGGCACGGGTGAAACCTTCTGGCTTCAAATATTGTTTAACGGCTTGATTGATTGCAGCAGGGGTGAG
>JBDNHM010000203.1:0-4085 GCA_041688825.1 Burkholderiaceae bacterium
GGCTTGGTTAGCCTATGGCTTACAAGACGTGGTGCAACAGCGGCGCATGATTGATGAGTCGTTGGCTGATGCTTTTGTGCGTCGCCGTCAGTTAGCAGGGTTAGACGCGATGTTGGCGCTGTGCGAGGCGGTGGTGTGTCGTCGGCAACGGCTGCTGCAATACTTTGGTCAAAGCATGACGCCATGCGGCCATTGCGATAACTGTTTACGACCCCCACAAACGTGGGACGCCACCATTCCTGCGCAAAAATTACTTTCAGCAATTTACAGGCTGTGGAAAGAACGTTCACAACGTTATGGTTCGGGTCATATTATTGATATTTTGATGGGAAAAAAAACCCCACGTGTTATTGAGCAATCACACGATAGCCTGAGTGTGTTTGGTGTAGGAGCCGATTTGTCAGCAACGGTATGGCGTAGTGTGATGCGACAAATGCTGGCGTTAGGTTATTTAATGGTTGACCAAGAGGGTTACGGTACATTTGCGATGGCAGAAAGTAGTGTGCCCGTTTTACGCGGCCAACAGTCGTTGCGTTTACGTCAAGACAGTGCCGCACCGGTCAAAGCTAGTAAAACCGTTCAAGGGCGACAGAAACAAGCATTAAACGTACCTGACTTTGCACAAGATAATTTTGAATCGTTGCGGCAATGGCGCGCCCAAGTGGCTAAAAGTCATGGGGTACCCGCATACGTCATATTTCACGACGCCACGCTGCTAGAAATTGCCATTGAACAGCCAAAATCGTTAGACGATTTAAGCGAAATTAATGGCGTGGGCACGCGTAAACTTGACGCTTACGGTGAAGATATTTTGTTGCATCTAAAAGCTTAAATAACGCTTCTTGCGGGCTGTTGCATCAAAATAATGTCGCAGTGGGGTTGGGTGTTTGATCGGGTGGGGTCAAACCTAGGTGGCGCCATGTGGCTTGTGTTGCAACACGACCACGGGATGTGCGGTGTAAAAACCCCCGTTGAATCAGGTAGGGCTCAATCACGTCTTCAATGGTGTCGCGTTCTTCACCAATGGCGGCGGCTAAGCTTTCAACACCCACCGGGCCACCGTCAAATTTATGCACAATGGCTTCGAGAAGTTTGCGGTCCATTAGGTCAAGCCCTAATGGGTCGACTTCTAACATGGCTAAGGCATCAGAGGCGCTGGTTTTTTCAATCGTGCCATTGCCTTTTACTTGCGCATAATCGCGCACACGCCGCAGCAAACGATTAGCAATGCGCGGGGTGCCTCGAGCACGGCAAGCGATTTCTTGCGCACCCTCTGGGGTGATCGACACTTTTAGTAATTTAGCGCTGCGCGTCACAATGCTTGCGAGCTCATCTGCTGAGTAAAAGTCAAGCCGCGACACAATACCAAACCGATCGCGCAAGGGGTTGGTAAGCATGCCCGCACGGGTGGTGGCACCGACGAGTGTGAACGGTTGTAAATCAATTTTGACACTGCGCGCGCCTGGGCCTTCCCCAATCAAGATATCGATTTGGAAGTCTTCAAGGGCAGGGTACAGAATTTCTTCGACAACCGGCGATAGCCTGTGTATTTCATCAATAAACAAAACGTCGTTACGTTCAAGGTTGGTGAGCAGTGCGGCTAAATCACCTGGTCGTTCAAGCACGGGCCCAGAGGTTTGACGTAAATTAACACCCATTTCATAGGCCACAATATGCGCCAAAGTGGTTTTGCCCAACCCGGGGGGGCCAAATAATAAGACGTGGTCAAGCGATTCAGAGCGGTTACGAGCCGCTTCAATAAAGACTTGAAGCTGCTCACGCACACGTTGTTGGCCTACATATTCTTGAAGCGCCTTGGGGCGTAGGGCACGCTCAACCGATTCTTCGTTAGGTGAGAGGCTAACTGGGTTGACGATACGGTCAACGGGGGGTTGTGCTGAGAGGTTGTCTGACTGAATTGCCATAAAATTGATCTAACTTGTAAAGGTCTGGTTAATCGTACACTATGGCAGAATATTAGGCATTGAACACGATTTTTTGCTTAATTGTTGACGTCGTCACTTACCTTTGCTAGCCATCTGCGGTAATTTACAACTGACACAATAGTAACTAACTCTCATTGCTAAATAACCTCAATCACCTCTAAACACTTTAATTGCCTGAACTTCATGACGCTTGAATCTTTAAACCCCACTTTTGCAGATGTCTGTCTAGCCAGTCAACGTTTAGCAGGGGTCGCACATCGAACCCCGGTCATGACTTCCCAAACCTTAAACGACACACTGGGTGCACAGGTGTTTTTTAAATGTGAGCATCTGCAGCGGGGTGGCGCTTTTAAGTTTAGAGGCGCTTATAACGCCATTGCGGCATTAACTGATGCGCAACGGGCGCTAGGTGTAGTGGCGTTTTCTTCAGGCAACCATGCCCAAGGCGTGGCCTTGGCGTCGCGCTTATTGGGGGTGAACGCTACCATCATCATGCCTAGCGATGCGCCCCAAAGCAAAATTGATGCAACGCGGGGCTATGGCGCCCAAGTCATACACTATGATCGCGCCACCGAAGACCGCAGTGCGATTGCGTTAGACCTGCAAAAACGTCACGGCATGGTTTTAGTGCCACCCTACGATGATGAAAACGTTATCAGTGGCCAAGGTACCGCTGCCAAAGAGTTGTTTGAGGAAGTCGGCGAGCTTGATGCTTTAACGGTGTGTGTGGGCGGGGGTGGTTTGCTGGCCGGTAGTGCTTTAGCCGCTTCAGTCTTAAGCCCACAGTGCAAAGTGTATGGGGTCGAACCCGAGGCGGGTAATGACGTTCAGCAGTCGTTTAGATCGGGGTCAATTGTACGTATCAAGCCACCTCAATCGATCGCTGACGGCGCGTTGACCTTGGCTGTAGGTGACAAGCCCTTTCCGATTATTCAACGGTTAGTGACCGATATACTGACCGTAACCGACACGCAATTGATACAAACGTTGCGGTTTTTTGCCGAGCGCTTAAAAACTGTGGTTGAGCCAACGGGTTGTTTAGGCGCTGCGGCAGTGCAACATGGCGTTTTAGCTATTAAGCCCAATAGTCGTATTGGCGTGATCGTTAGTGGTGGTAACGTAGACTTATTGACGTATAGTCGTTATTTGAGCATGCCAATATAAGGCATGACAGCATAGCAGGAGACAGCAATGCGAATTTTAGTCATAGGCGGCTCAGGGTTTTTAGGGCAGCACCTCATTGCCAAACTTGCTTTACGTGGCGACAAAATGACCGTGCCCTCACGTCGTTTAGCCAATGCACGCGAGTTGTTAGTGTTCCCCACCGTTACGGTTCAAACAGGTGATATTCACAACGATCAAAAGCTCTCTGAGTGGGTGCGCGATCACGATGTGGTGATTAACTTGGTGGGCGTTTTGCATAGCCGCCCTGGCCAACCTTACGGCCCTGATTTCGAACGTGCGCATGTCACACTGCCGGCCCGTATTGCAAAGGCGTGTGTTGAGCAAGGCGTTAAGCAGTTTATTCATATCAGTGCTTTGGGGGCTGATGCAAAAGGGCCTAGCGGTTATCAACGGTCTAAGGCAGCGGGTGAAGCCGCAATTTGGGCGGCTTGTAAAGGGCACGATGATCTTTGCGTCACGATATTTAGACCCTCGGTGGTTTTTGGCTCGGGTGACCGCTTTATGAATATGTTTGCGCAATTAGCAAAGTTTTTTCCTGTGTTGCCCATGGCAGGTAGCAAAACCCGTATGCAACCAATTTTTGTAGGTGATGTGGCACAAGCCGTGGTGAACACGCTTGGCAATGATCATCTTTGTGGTCAAACCTTTGACCTAGCGGGCCCACATGTTTACACCTTGGGTGAGTTGGTTAAGCTCGCCTCAAAATGGAGCGGTAATGAGCGCAACGTGATTGACTTACCGATCAGCATTGGCCGTTTGCAAGCGTCATTCTTTGAGTTGTTGCCTGGTGACCCGTTGATGTCTCGCGACAACCTTGATTCGCTTAAAGTTGATAACGTCAGTGATCAGCCCATAAGCCCTTTGCTAGGTATTATGCCGACTGCGCTTGAGGCTATTGCACCAATGTATTTAAGAAAGGGCAGCTAAACAAGGCTATTTACTGAGCATTGTTTA
>JBDNHM010000204.1:0-2872 GCA_041688825.1 Burkholderiaceae bacterium
AGCAACCGATCTAACTCAGTTAAAGAAGCCCGCGCTGAATCGAGCACCTCTCTAGCAAAATATTTGCCATAGCCATGACGCTCAGTTAAGTCTATATCTAGCAATTGTTGAATCGTTTTTTTACATGTTGCGCTTTGCATGGCTGGTCGCTTACCAAGTATTGAGAGCAATAGCCCCTCGAAGCAAGGTGTTGATCCAATCATTTCTATCTTGGCTTTGCGAGCCACTTTTTTGAGCTTATCAGTCCAAGGTATGTCTGTGTCAAGAAGGGCGACTTGTACATCGTAGTTGTAAATTTTGGCCTGCCTGACCGTGTGGTCAATAACATGCTCTCGCCCTTTGCCGTGGGCATTTTTAACCGTTGCAGAAACGCCAGCACCTCTTGCGCAGTAAAGGTCGCGCAGGTGTTTAAGAAATGCTACCTCTGAGTCACCTTCACCAACAATCAATATTGTTTTGCGGATGTAATGTTGTTTACGTGCCAAGGCCTCACCCCTCACAGCTTTGGAATGGCGCCGTATGCACCGGCCATATACTTTGCGTAAAGGTTGTCATCGGCACGAACGCCTTTAACTGTGTCTAACCGCCACGCTTCGCTTTCGCAATGATCATCTTTTTCTACCAACACAACTTGTGCTTTATGAAGCAGACTAAGCACTTCGATTGAGTGGCAGGTAAAAATGATTTGAGCTTGATGTGGGTTGGTTTTTTGAGAAAAAAACAAATCTAAAATAGGTGTCAGCATGTGGGGGTGAAGGTCTGCTTCAAGCTCATCGATGACAACCAAACCACCTCGCTCAAGTGCGGGCAATATACGTGACAATAAAATAAAGGCGCCTTGAGTGCCACTAGACTCATGCAAAAACATGAGTGAATGCTCTTTGCCCTCTACTTGGTGAACACCAAAGGGTATGTGAATGTCTTCAGTTTGACCGCTTTCACGTGTGACCGTTCGCTTCTCAACCCGCACATCTGACAAGCCAAAATCCCACTCATGAAGCAGTTTGGCCATTTGAGATTGCATAGTCGCATTTTTGGCATAGAACTCAGAGGCTTGTAAAATTTGATCATGATCAAGGGCCTGCCTGCCTAGGCCATGCACATTGCTCAGCACATTAGCTGACACGAGTTTTAAGGCTAGTTCAACATCGTATTGTGCAGCCGTTGAAATCAATGACGCATTTTCACGAACCTTTTCAGCCTCTTTTTGAAGCATGCCAAATTGCTGTTGCTTGACCGAGTAACCTTTGCGGTCGGGGTGCCACTCACGAACAAAAACATACGAAAAAGTTCGACTTTGTTTGCAGTAAAGTGACTCGTGATAAATGCGTTCTTTTGAAGCCACTAAGCGATAACGCCAAGCGCGTCCGTCAAACTCGAATTCTATTTCAAATGTGCTGGGTTCGGTTGAAGCTGAAAAGTGTGCCTGTAAGGGAATCAAATCATCGGGTTTGGCATGAAATGAATGTTTGACAAACCAATCAAGAAAAACCAAAGATTTAATCAACGTTGTTTTGCCACTTGCGTTAGCACCGATGACAGCGATTGCTTTTGAGAGCCGGGTACCCAAAGCAGACACGCACGATCTACCATCATGAGGGGTGTGCCGACTCAGTTCAAAAGAGACTTGAACAGAATCTTTAAACGATTGAAAGTTTTGCAGGCTAAAAGAATGCAGCATAATTTGACTTTATTTGATATTTCAACAATTTTATGTCGTATATGTTATTGAATCAACTAAAAAAATACATTAAATACAAAATATCACAAATTTTTGTTTGTTTTCGCCATGGGTGCAACTGTATCACACAGCGCCGTTGCCAAGACGTCGTGCGTAGTCTACTAGCCGGTCAATTTTCAGTATGTGTCGCTGCATACAGATGCCCTTGGCGGCTTCGGTCGTGCCACGCATACTAAGTCTTGACGTATGTCTAAAAGTTATTAGTCTAGATGTTTTAGACATCAGTTAGACATTCTGATGGTTCTGTTAATCGCACGTTCCTCCCGTTCACAAAGCTAAAACCAATTTCGGCCTTCCCCCTTTGAGCCCGTTTTCACGAGCTGCAGCAGACTTGATGGCGATACTTTTTTGACCATTTCGAACGGCTATTAAGCTTGCAGCCATGTCCATTAGGGGCTGACTAGCGGCCAACATGCCGGCAAGAGAGATGTGTAGATCGTGTGTGTCTAAACATAAAGCGCTGCCACCAAAACCCAAAGTTAAAGATTGCAGGTCGGTTTCATTTAAAACGGCCAGTTCAGGGTAGTTGTTGACAGGTAATGCAACAGCACTGCGATTTTCATAGTTGAATCTACGTTGGGTTGCTGACCCCTTCCAAGTAACAAGTTTTAAGTCACAACCTTTTCGGCTAATTGTCTAAAATAGTCTTTAGACCAAATTTCTATTTCAGCCGGGTTGTGTAAAAAACGCTCAACATCGCTGCGAGAGGAGGTTTAAGCGACAAAGCGACTTTAATATGGGTTGTTTCATACCCACCTGAGCGATGTGCTGCAGCAACTGCGGATCAAAGTCGTTTAGGGCTCGCATATCGAAATGTAAATCTTCCTCTAAATAAGTGGTGAGCGAGGCGATGCTGGTTATGCCTAAATTAGCGGTCAACATGAGCTTGTCGCATAGCGCTTTTTCTGGCAAGGCAATTAAATAGTGATGGCCTTGATCGTCTTCAATACTGGTGATGCCGATTGGATAAACAGCGATGCCCAATCGTTCGTAATCAAAGCGCCCGAGGGTTATCGCCAAGCTGTTCGTTTCGTTCATGTTGCTGACAGGCAATACAACAGCGCCGTGATCTTCAAAACTGAATTCTTAATCTTGGAGCTTGAAGCTTTGCTTCAGATCATTCATCCATGA
>JBDNHM010000205.1:0-3371 GCA_041688825.1 Burkholderiaceae bacterium
CCGTTTGGTTAGCCATTTTGTCGGGGCTGCTTCAGGTTGGGTTGGGCATGCTTAGGTTTGGGTGGTTACTGAACCTAGTCAACAGCCCGGTGTTGATGGCCTTTACCCAGGCCGCGGATATTTTGATTGTCTTGTCGCAGCTACCTGCTTTTCTTGGTTTAGAGGGAAGTTGGTCTCACGCGCTACAGCAACCAAACTGGCTTTGGCAAGCGCCGCTTTTTGGCGCAGCGAGTTTGGCCATACTGATTCTCGCCCGTCGCTGGCGCCCGAGCTTACCAACGGTTTTGGTGGTGGTGCTTATTACCTCTGGCATTTCTTATTTAGTAGGCTTTGAAGCCAATGGTGGTCGCGTGGTGGGGGTGTTGCCAAGCGACTTACCGCAGTTTTATTTACCCGTCATGCTAGACCTAGAAACCTTTAAAACACTATTTGTGCCCACACTGATCATCACACTTGTGAGCTTTCTTGAAACCGCCTCAAGCGCCAAAGTTGATAGTGAAAACAGAGGCGAACGTTGGAATCAAAACCAAGACTTGATTGGTCAAGGCCTCGCTAAAATTGCTTCTGGCTTGAGTGGCGCCTTTCCGACTAGTTCATCGTTTTCAAGGTCGGCACTTAATTTGTATGCCGGTGCAAAAACCGGTTGGGCCAGCATCTTTGCAGTTTTAGTGGTTTTTGTCGCTTTATTTGTCTTCATGCCGGTGCTGCATCACGTACCCCAAGCGGTACTGGCATCGTTCGTGCTGGTGGCGGTCATCGGCCTAATTAAGCCACAAACATTTGTGCGTTTATGGCAAATTTCAAAAATAGAAGCCTGCATCGCTGGCGCAACATTTTTAATTACCTTAGTCGCCTCACCCCAATTATATTGGGGGGTCTTGGCCGGTGTGGTGCTGTCGTTGTCGTACTTTATGTATCAACGGTTAAACCCTCGTATTATTGAAGTGGGCCTGCACACCGACGGCACGTTGCGCGATCGCAAAGAATGGCATTTACCCGCTTTAGCTCAACACACCTATGCATTTAGAATCGACGCCGGTTTAGATTTTGCCACCACCCCAGCCTTTGAAGCAAAAGTCGCCGACTATTTGGCCGAGCACCCGTCAACCAAGCAAGTTTGTTTGATTGCCCAATCAATTGACCGACTCGATGCCACAGGTGTAGACGCGTTAATTAAGCTTGCCATGCAACTTGACCGAAACGGCATGATCTTTAGCATTTGCGGCTTAAAAAGCCCTGTTGAAAATACCTTGAAACGCGCAAAACTCAGCACCTTTGCACCCCAAATCAAGTTATATCGAACCGAACAGCAGATGCTACAAGGGCTTCAGTCAAACATAGTCGTTTGAATTAAAGCCCTTTGTTTTGAATCGCATCGGGGATGAGATGGCCACCTTAACTCACGTCATCAATAAATCACCGAAGGTAACCACGTCACAATTTCTGGAAAGATAAACAGCGTAGCGATTGCCAGCACCTGCAGAAACACAAACGGTATAGCCCCCTTGTAAATCATGCCGGTTGACACCGCATTCGGTGCCACCCCTCGCAGGTAAAACAGTGCAAACCCAAACGGTGGCGTTAAGAAACTGGTTTGTAAATTCACCCCCACCATCACACCGACCCAAATGGGGTCAAGTCCTAACGCTAACAAAATCGGTGCGGTAATGGGTATAACGATAAAAATAATTTCAAACGTATCAAGAATAAAACCCAGCACAAACATGATCAACATCACCACGATCATGGCGCCAATGGCCCCACCGGGTAGACCCGATAAAAACTCATGTACCAAGTTGTCGCCACCCATTTGACGAAACACAATAGAAAACACCGACGCGCCAAACAGAATAATAAAAATCATGGCGGTAATGGTGGCAGTTGACACCATGGCTTCGCGCATGACTTTATAAGACAACTTCCAGCGAAATGCGGCTAACACCATGGCACCGACTGCGCCAACCGAGGCCGCTTCAGTGGGGGTAGCAATGCCACCCAGAATTGAACCTAGCACTGAAATAATCAACAACAAAGGCGGCACCAAAGCCGTGAATATTTCTTTAATTAAACTGCTGCCCTCAATTTTTTCATAGGGGGTGGCGGGGCATGATTTAGGGTCAAAAATGGCCTTGTAAACCATAAATAACAAGTAAAAACCAACCAACAGCAAGCCCGGTAAAAACGCCCCGGCAAACAAGTCACCGACTGACACCGGGTTAGGTGCAAAATTACCTTTGGCCATTTGCACTTGTGAATTGATGCCCGCCAACATGTCGGCCATAAAAATCAACACCGTAGACGGGGGAATAATTTGCCCCAAAGTGCCCGAAGCGCAAATCACACCACTGGCTAGCTTTGGGTCATAACCGGCTCGCAACATAGCCGGCAAAGAAATTAAACCCATCGTCACCACGGTGGCGCCCACCACGCCCGTTGATGCGGCCAACAAGGCGCCCACTAGCACCACTGAAATGCCCAAACCGCCGCGTAAATTACCAAACATCTTGCCCATGGTCAGCAACAACTGTTCAGCAATACCCGAGCGTTCAAGCATCACACCCATAAAAATAAACAACGGCACAGCCACCAACACTTCATTGGTCATAAAACCAATATAGCGCCCCGCCAGTGAAGCAAAATTACTAAAATCAAACACCCCTAACTGGTGCCCAATTAAAGCAAAAATTAAAGACGTACCCGACAACGTAAACGCCACCGGGAAGCCCAACATCAGCATGCCAATGACACCAAAGAACATCAGGCCCGCAAGAATCTCACCAATCAGTATCGGGTCTATCATCATTCTTTGCCTGTGGCTTGAGCTTGCGTCAAATAGCGGTAGTTTGCAGGTATGAGGTCTTCACGGTTTGTAAGCACCAGCGCTGAACGAATCAGCATGGCAAGACCTTGCAAAACAACTAATACACCAAAAACGACAATGAACGTTTTAAGCACGTATAAGCCAGGCATACCCCCGATGTTGGCCGAGTTTTCTAAAATACGCCATGATCGTTGCACATAGGGCAAACCATAAAACACAACAACAAACATAAAGGGGAATAAGAAAATCAGCACACCAATGGCGTCACAAATCGCTTTATGTCGAATGGTACCGGGGCGGTAAAAAATATCAACCCGCACATGATCGTCGCGCAGCAACGCAAAGCCAGCCACAGCCGTAAACATGAAGCCATTGAGCCAGACGTATAAATCTTGCGCCCATAAGCGCGTATTGTTAAAAAAGTAGCGTTCAACCACCACTGAAAAACAGACCAACACAATTGCCAGCGCCAACCAAGAAAAAACGCGCCCCACTTCGCGGTTCAGCGTATTGATAGCGCGCATAATAGAAGCCATAAATTCAAGCATCA
>JBDNHM010000206.1:0-37274 GCA_041688825.1 Burkholderiaceae bacterium
GCACCCCAGTGGGTCAGGTAAGCATTCATTTAATGTTACCTGGTCTGCATAATATTTTAAATGCTGCTGCAGCCTGTGCTTGCGCGTGGTCTACCGGCGTTAGTTTGCAGGCAATGGCTCAAGCGTTAGAAAAGTTTGGTGCCGTTAAAGGTCGTATGCAAGTGCATGTCTTAGCAAGCAATCAAACATTGATTGATGACACGTATAACGCTAACCCAGACTCTGTGCGTGCGGCAATAGATGTTTTAGTGAGTATGCCAGCCCCTAGGCTATTGGTTTTGGGTGACATGGGTGAAGTCGGTCAAGATACGGCTGCCTTGCATGCTGAAGTTGGCCATTATGCAAAGCATGCGGGCGTTGATCAGCTTTTGGCCCTAGGGCGCGATACGCGCCATGCGGTTCAAGCTTTTGGTGCGCAGGCTCAGTGCTTTGAAACACCAGAAGAAGTCTGTACTGAAATTTTGAAGCTTACCCCCCATTCAATACTTGTTAAAGGGTCACGTTTCATGAAAATGGAACGCGTCGTCAATCAGTTTATGCATATGCAACAGCAGGGCTTGACCCAAGAAAAGACAAACAAATTAGGGGTACAGCATGCTGTATGAACTATTTGGCTGGATCGCTGATAACCACATGCGAAGTTTCGCAGTGTTTGAATACATTACGCTGCGTGCTGTATTGGCTTGTGCCACAGCGTTGCTCATTGGTTTGGTTGCGGGCCCTAGCGTCATACGTAAATTGGCGTCACTCAAAATAGGTCAGGCGGTTCGTCAAAATGGACCACAAACACATTTGGTTAAAACCGGGACGCCCACAATGGGTGGTGTGCTTATTTTAATTTCAATTGGTGTGAGTACTTTACTGTGGGCTGATTGGCGTAATCGTTTTGTTTGGGTCGTACTGATTGTGACATTTGGTTTTGGCTTAATTGGTTGGTTAGATGACTACCGTAAAGTGGTTTACCGCGATCCAGAAGGCATGCCGGCGAGACAAAAGTTTTTCTGGCAAGCCATTATTGGCTTGATTGCGTCAGTCTATCTAGCATTTGCTATTTCAGCCCCCGCCAATACCGACTTATGGCCATTATTTCGTGATTGGGTGGCCAGTGGTTTTGCCATGCAGTTGCCTAGTCGTGCTGACTTAATTGTGCCCTTCTTTAAAAGCATCAGTTACCCACTGGGTGTTTTTGGGTTTGTGGCGCTGAGCTGGTTTGTGATTGTCGGTACAAGCAATGCAGTCAACTTGACTGATGGGCTTGATGGCCTAGCGATTATGCCCACTGTCATGGTTGGGGCCGCCCTCGGTATATTTGCTTATGTCGTAGGTCGTGTTGATTATTCCAAGTATTTGCTTTTCCCCTACATACCCGGGGCAGGTGAACTCATGGTTCTGTGTGCTGCGCTAGCAGGTGCAGGTTTGGCTTTTCTTTGGTTTAACGCGTACCCCGCTCAAGTATTTATGGGTGATGTCGGTGCTTTGGCATTAGGCGGCATGCTGGGCACGATTGCGATTATTGTGCGCCAAGAAATTGTATTGTTCATTATGGGTGGCGTGTTTGTTGTTGAAACACTATCAGTGATGCTACAGGTGGGTTGGTTCAAATATACCAAGCGAAAATTTGGTCAAGGTCGTCGAATTTTCCACATGGCACCCTTACACCATCATTTTGAAGTGAAAGGCTGGAAAGAAACCCAAGTGGTGGTGCGGTTTTGGATCATCAGCATGATGCTGGTGCTCATTGGTTTGTCGGCACTTAAAATACGGTGATCGATATCAACTCTAAAACCCTCTCGCAGTCACAACGCACGCTCATACTTGGTTTGGGTGAGACGGGTGATGCGTCTGCACGTTGGTTAGCCCGTTGCCAAAAACCGATGCGCTTAGTCGATACGCGTGAAAACCCCGCGGGTGTGAGCGCCTTGCGTGAAGCATTTGGCCAACACGATGTGCAGTGGGCGTTAGGTCAAACAGAGCTATCAATTGGGTTACTAGAAAATATTGACGCTGTAGTGATCAGCCCAGGGTTGTCACCACATCACCCACCCGTTGCGGTCTTTTTGCAAGCCGCACGCGAGATGGGCATAGAAATAGTGGGTGAAATTGAGTTGTTCGCACGCGCAATACATGTTTTAAAAACAAGTCAAAATTACCAACCCTACATGCTCGGGGTCACAGGTACCAACGGTAAAACAACCGTAACAGCTTTGACGCGCCATATGCTTGAGGCGGCAGGTATAACAGCACGCGCAGCGGGTAATATCAGCCCCAGTGCACTCACCGCATTGATGCAAGCACTCGATGAGGGGGTGCTGCCCCAAGCGTGGGTACTCGAGCTGTCAAGTTTTCAGTTGCACACCACGCAGTCTCTGCATTTTGATGCCAGTGTGGTGCTGAATTTGACACAAGATCACCTTGATTGGCATCTAGATATGCAAGACTATGCAGCCGACAAAGCACGCATATATCAGGACAGTGCTCTGTGCATTGTGAATCGCGATGATCCGGTGGTGATGGCGATGGTTCAATCACTGAACGCGACAACGGTTCGCTCTTTTGGGCGTGATGCCCCTGTATTGGCGCATGATCTGGGCATGATCTTTGAGTCGGGTGTGCGCTGGTTAGTTGCTTCTGAGCCTTTAGATTTTGAATACGAACCCACCCACACCACACGTCGTAAAAAAAATGCGCCTGAACCCACTCGCCAACCGGGCCGATTGGTGCAGTACATGCCAGTTGATGCGCTTAAGTTGATCGGTTTGCATAACGCCATGAACGTTTTAGCCGCCTTACAGCTTGGTCGTAGTGTGGGGGCGGGCTTAGCACCGATGCTCAGAAGTGCAACAGATTATTTTGGTGAACCGCACCGTATGTGCTTTATTCGCACAGTTAAAGAAATCGATTTTTATAACGACAGCAAAGGTACCAATGTCGGCGCGACGGTTGCTGGTATTGAAGGCCTTGATCGACATATGGTTTTAATTGCTGGCGGTCTGGCAAAAGGGCAAGACCTCACACCACTTTTACCCGCCATGTCAAAATTTGTTAAAGCAGTGGTGCTGATTGGTCAAGACGCACCTTTGTTTGAAGCGTTACTAGCAGGCAGTCAGATTGTGTGTGAACAAGCAGACGATATGAATCAGGCGGTTAATAAAGCCTTTGCAGCGGCACAATCAGGTGATGCTGTGGTGTTGTCACCCGCGTGCGCAAGTTTAGATATGTTTAAAAACTACCCGCATCGCGGTCAAGTATTCATTGACGCTGTTAATGAATTGGCGCTCACGCAAGGTGAGATCGTATGAGCCATGATGCGTCACTTAGCCAAAGCAGCACTGCGGTCAACCCAAATCGCACTCAGATACGCCTGTATGACTTGGGCTTAATTGTGGCTGCAGGCGCCTTAGTCGCAATGGGTTTATTGATGGTGTATTCAGCTTCAATTGCTTTGGCTGACGGACCTAAGTACGCGAATTATGGTCGTTATTTTTTCGTGATGCGGCACTCAATTTTTGTGGCGGTTGGCATTGTGGTTGCGCTAGTGGTGTGGACAATACCCTTGTCTTGGTGGCAAAAAATGACTTGGCCATTATTTGGTATTGCTACAGCGTTACTCATCTTAGTGTTGGTGCCCGGTATTGGACGAGAGGTTAACGGTGCTAAACGTTGGCTGTCTTTGGGCCCCGTCAATTTTCAGCCATCAGAATTAATGAAATTGGTATCTGTCTTGTTTGCAGCGGCTTATGTGTTACGTAAACAGCACCAGTTGCACAGCTTTGTACATGGTTTTTTACCCATGGCATTTGCAATGGGCTTTGTCGGTTTGTTGCTGCTATTAGAACCAGACTTAGGCGCGCTCATTGTCATCATGGCGATTGCGATGGGGGTATTATTTTTAGGTGGAATTAACGCAAAAGTATTTTCTTTTTTAGTCGTCGTACTGATGTCAATGTTCTTACTGCTCATTTGGGCATCACCTTGGCGACGTGCCCGATTGTTTGCTTATCTTGACCCGTGGGACGATGCCAACATGTACGGTAGTGCATACCAGTTGTCGCACTCATTGATTGCCATTGGTCGAGGCGAGTGGTTTGGGGTTGGGTTAGGGTCAAGTGTTGAAAAATTACATTATTTACCTGAAGCACATACTGACTTTATTGTCTCGGTTATCGGTGAAGAATTAGGCTTTGCTGGCATCGCTTTTGTTGTCGTGTTGTTTGCTATCGTAGTGTGGCGTGCATTTGAAATTGGTCGTCAATCGATCGCGCTTGACCGTGTTTTTAACGGGCTCGTGGCGCAAGGCGTTGGCGTTTGGTTTGCTGTTCAGGCTTTTATCAATATGGGTGTCTGCTTAGGCCTGCTGCCTACTAAAGGTTTAACGTTACCTTTAGTCAGCTACGGCGGCTCAGGCATTGTTATGAATTTTGTGGCGCTCGCGCTTGTAGCTCGAGCAGATTACGAAAGTCGATCGATGATGTGCGGGGGTCGATCATGACAACCAAACCGATTGCTTGGGTGATGGCGGGTGGTACAGGTGGGCATATTATGCCGGGCTTGGCAGTGGCTGCAGCCCTTATTCAACAGGGTTGGTCTATACGTTGGTTAGGTAACCCCCAAAAGATGGAAGGCAAGCTCGTGATGCAAGCGGGTTACGAAATGGTTCCTGTATATTTTTCAGGTGTACGAGGTAAGGGTTGGCGTGATTTAGTGCGTGCACCTTTTGCGTTAATGAGATCGTGCTTAACCGTTTGGCGTGAAATGTCTGCTCATCGCCCACAAGTCGTGTTGGGTATGGGTGGCTATGTTGCGATGCCTGGAGGCCTTGTGTCTTGGTTGCGCGGTGTACCGTTGGTATTACACGAACAGAATGCGGTGGCAGGCATGGCCAACCGATGGCTTGCCAAGATTGCCAAGGTTGTCTTGGCTGGTTTTCCAAATGCAATGACCGGTGCGCAAGTGGTTGGTAACCCCGTTAGAACGTCTCTTTTGCAACTTGACAAGCCTACGCAGCGTTATCAATCACATCACGGTGCATTAAAGTTATTAGTCGTCGGCGGTAGCCTGGGTGCAGCGGCTTTAAATACAGTCGTGCCTAAAGCGTTAGCCCTTATGCCTGTTTCGCAGCGGCCTGTTGTCATGCATCAAGCAGGCACACAACATATTCAAGCCCTGCAGTTGGCTTATCAGCAGGCTCAAGTTGAGGCAACATGCACTGCATTTATTGATGATATGGCCGCAGCAATGTCACAAGCTGATCTGATGATTTGTCGTGCCGGAGCCATGACTGTTGCCGAAGTTGCTGCTGTAGGGGTGGCTGCATTATTTGTTCCGTTTCCTCATGCGGTTGATGACCATCAAACTGATAACGCTCAGTTTTTAGTCAAGCAACATGCTGCATGGTTGTGTCAACAAACACAACTCACACCTGAGTGGTTATCGCACTGGTTGGGTGAGCGTGATCGCGACGCGTTAGAGCAGGTTGCCATTCGCGCACATGCTTGCGCTAAAACGGACGCAACTCAAAAAATTGCAGAGCGCTGCATAGCGGCGAGCGGGGTTCACGCATGAAATATCGTATTCAACATATTCACTTTGTCGGTGTAGGCGGCTCAGGTATGAGCGGTATTGCCGAGGTCCTACATAATTTAGACTATAAGGTGTCTGGCTCAGATTTGGCTGAAAGTGCGGTCACTAAGCGTTTAGCCTCTTTGGGTATTGACATACATATTGGTCACGATGCATGCAACATTAACGGTGCGGATGCAATCGTCACGTCAACAGCGGTTACCAGCCATAACCCCGAGGTATTGGCAGCCCGACAAGCAAACGTTCCGGTCGTGCCGCGCGCGATGATGTTGGCTGAGTTAATGCGACTTAAACGGGGTATTGCAGTGGCCGGTACCCATGGTAAAACGACCACGACAAGTTTGGTTGCAAGCATATTTGCTGCCGCAGGCCTTGACCCCACTTATGTCATTGGTGGGCGACTGAACTCTGCCGGTGCAAATGCTAAGTTAGGCCAAGGTGACTATATTGTTGTCGAAGCTGACGAGTCAGACGCCTCTTTTTTGAACTTGTTGCCCGTGATGGCCATCATTACAAATATTGACGTTGACCATATGGACACTTATGGTCACGACGTCACGCGACTTAAACAAGCATTTATTACCTTTGCACAAAATTTGCCGTTTTACGGCTGTGCTGTGGTGTGTAGCGACGATCAGCATGTTAAAGAAATTATGCCGTTTATATCTCGCCCCGTCATCACTTATGGCTTGAATGAACAGGCACAAGTTCGCGCCACTGATGTGATGGCAGTGGGTACAAAAATGACCTTTAATGTGCACCGTTCACTAAGAGGTGTGTCGACCGAACCTTTTGCCGTCACGTTGAATTTACCTGGCTTGCATAACGTGCGTAACGCACTTGCTGCTATTGCGATAGCTTCAGAAGTAGGCGTTGAAAATATTGAAATAGCGCAGGCACTGGCTCACTTTGATGGTGTTAATCGTCGCTTTACGCATGTGGGCGATTTTCCAGCAAAACAAGGCGGTACCTTTACGGTAATTGACGATTACGGCCATCACCCCGTTGAAATGGCTGCCACCCTTGAGGCGGCTCGAGGGTCTTGGCCTGAGCGACGTATTGTTTTGGTTTTTCAACCGCACCGTTACACCCGAACACGAGATTGTTTTGAAGCCTTTGCACAAGTACTCAGTCGCGCTGATCAGTTGATTTTGACATCGGTTTACCCCGCTGGCGAGGCACCGATTGCCTCAGCGACTGCACAGGTTTTGGCCGCGCGTGTAAAAGAAATGGGCCAAGTCAACCCTGTTTTTGTTGAAGATGTTCATGCGTTACCAGAGTCGATTCGTGAAGTCGCTCAAGCAAATGATGTGGTGGTGATTATGGGTGCCGGCTCGATTAGCCGTGTACCCGCTTTGATGGAGACTATACGATGATGGTGACTTTTCGTAAAGTAGGTGTTTTATATGGTGGGCGCTCGGCAGAACGTGACGTCTCGCTGATGTCGGGTCAAGCAGTATGTGACGCTTTGTTGAGTCAGGGCATCAACGCGCACCTTTTTGATACAGGCAAAAAAAGCTTAGCTGAATTAGTTGCACAAAATTTTGATGCGGTCTTTATTGCCTTGCATGGTCGTTTCGGAGAAGACGGCACACTTCAAGGCGCGCTTGAGTTAATGGGCATACCTTATACCGGTAGCGGCCCTATGGCCTCAAGTTTGGCGATGGATAAAATCATGACCAAGCGCTTATGGCTTGAGTTAGGCTTGCCCACCCCGGCATATCGAGAAATTAAAACGGCTTCTGATTTAGATGGTATTGAGCAAGTAATTGGTTTGCCATTCATCATGAAGCCGCCTCATGAAGGGTCAACTCTAGGTCTATTTAAAGTGCAGCAGGCGAGTGAAATTCAAGCGGCCTATAACAAAACACATCAGTTCGACGAGATCGTCTTAGCAGAACAATTTTTGCCTGGGCGGGAATTTACCGTTGCGTTGTTAGGCGCATCACCGCTTAATAAAAAACACCAGGAAGAGGTTGTGGCTTTGCCTGTGATTGAAATCGTTGCGCCGGGGGGCAATTACGATTACGAACATAAATATTTTTCTGACGACACCCAGTATATTTGCCCCGCAAACATTTCAGAGCAACTGTCAGAGCAGATGAAACAATTGTCTGTTCAGGCTTTCACCACGCTACGTTGCGAGGGTTGGGCGCGTGCTGACATCATGCTTGATGCAAATGATAAACCTTGGTTAATAGAAATCAATACCTCACCCGGCATGACCAGCCACTCATTGGTACCCATGGCTGCTAAAGCAGACGGGATGAGTTTTGAGCAGTTATGCGTTCATATTTTGAGTCAAGCCCGCTGCAAAGTGGGCCACTTAAATCGTACGCTTGTAGGCGAGGGTAAATAGACCATGTGGAGTGAGGCACGCATCATCAACGCTTTAGCCAACTCACTTGTGATGTTGGCGGCGTTGGCTTTGTTGGTGGCAGGTATTTTTTGGTCTGTTCGCTTACCTATTTTCGCCTTACAGAAAATTGAAATCGTGGCTCTTCAAGGAACGAATCTAAACCACATAACATCAAAAGAAATTCAAAGCGCCTTGACTGGCCGTCTAACTGGAAATTTTTTCACAATTAATTTACCTGAAACACGTGATGTATTTGAAACGCTGCCTTGGGTTCGTTATGCTGCAGTGAGGCGTATTTGGCCCAATACATTAAGAGTATCAATCGAAGAGCAACAACCTTTAGCGCTTTGGAATGATACACAGATGGTCAATACGTGGGGACAACTGTTCATAGCGAATCGAGCGGCCTTAGATAATGAAGATAGCCTTCCCCAATTTGTGGGTCCTGATGGCTCAGAGCGTTTATTGGTACAGCGCTATGCAGAGTTAACGCGATGGTTCGCACCGCTAGAGTTAAGAGCTAAGCGCTTAACACTGAGCGATCGTTATGCTTGGCAGGTTTCGCTATCAAACGGCATGACGCTTGATTTAGGTCGAGACCCAGGTGCTGATGCACCAGACCCGCAGGGTGGCATTCCAGGTGCGCTTTCTTTTGCCCAAAGAATTGAACGATTTGTAGACGCTTGGCCGCAAGCCCAGAAAAAATTGCAAGGGCGAATAGCCACTCATGCCGATTTGCGTTACCCCAATGGTTTTGCCTTAACTCTGGCAGCACTGTCAGAGCCCATTCACTCTAAAAAGAAACGTTAAACCCATGACTCGTGACATCAAAGATCTGATCGTCGCCCTTGATATCGGCACCACAAAAATTGTGGCCGTCGTCGCAGAGGTATTGCCAGAAGGGCGATTTGAAGTACTCGGTTTAGGGCAACATGAATCTAAAGGCATGCGAAAAGGTGTCGTCGTAAATATTGAAGCCACTGTGGCCTCAATACAGCGCGCCCTTGAAGAAGCTGAACTGATGGCTGATTGCAAAATACGAGATGTGTACACCGGCATCGCTGGCAATCATATACGCAGCTTTAATTCAAGCGGTATGGTGGCGGTAAAAGATAAAGAGGTAAACGCCGCTGACGTGGCTCGTGTGATTGAAACGGCCAAGGCCGTCAACATACCAACTGATCAGCAAGTTCTTCATGTCTTGACACAAGAATTTATTGTAGATAGCCAAGAAGATATTCGTGAGCCAATCGGTATGAGTGCTTTGCGACTTGAAGTCAAAGTGCATATCGTGACGGGTTCAGTTAGTGCCGCACAAAACATCATCAAATGCGTTCGCCGTTGCGGGCTTGAAGTACAAGACCTCATTTTGCAGCCGTTGGCATCAAGTTTGGCATGTTTGACTGCTGATGAAAAAGAGTTGGGTGTGGTGTTAATTGATATTGGTGGCGGCACAACAGATGTCGCGATTTATACCGGTGGTGCGATTCGTTACACCGCAGTATTTCCCATTGCAGGCGATCAAATTACTAACGATATTGCGGCTATGTTGCGCACCCCTACGCCCGATGCTGAAGAAATTAAATTGAGATATGGCGTGGCTAAACAGGTATTGGCAAGCCCAGACGATAGCGTTGAAGTGCCCGGGCTTGGCGATCGCGGACCTAGGCTGGTTAACCGGCAGGCTTTAGGGGCTGTGATTGAGCCTCGCGTTGAAGAGTTATTTGGCTTAGTGCAGCAAGATATTCGTGAACAAGGTTTTGAAGATTTGTTGGCATCGGGTGTGGTGTTGACGGGTGGCACGTCATTGATGCCGGGCATTGTTGAGTTGGCTGAAGATGTTTTTCTAAAGCCCGTTCGTGTTGCGGTGCCTGATTATGACGGCAGTTTGGCAGACGTGATGCGCAACCCAAGATTTTCAACAGCAATGGGCTTGTTAGCCGAGGCCCGCATTCAGCGCTTAAGAGGACGAAAAGTATCTCAACAAACCGGTAGTTTTTCGAAAGTACTCGCGCGCATGCGTGAATGGTTTATGAATTGATTTAACAAGCAATTAGCAATCAGTAACAAGTAGCAAGTAATAATTAACAAGTAATTAGTAGCAGTAAACAACCATTTTTTTATTTTTATATCTTATTATTTTGTACTTAGACTTGAGGGAGTCGATCATGATGTTTGAAATGTTAGAAAGTCCACATAAGACAACAGTTATTAAGGTCGTTGGTGTGGGGGGGGCGGGTGGTAATGCGGTTTCCCACATGATGCGTTCTGGTGTTCAGGGCGTTGACTTTATTTGCTGCAACACTGATGCGCAAGCATTGGCTGCAACGGGCGCACCCGTGCAAATTCGTTTAGGCCGAAGTGGCTTAGGTGCTGGGGCTAAACCTGACCAAGGCCGAACAGCTGCTGAAATGGCACGTGAAGAAATTCGTGCTGCGCTAACTGGCGCCAATATGGTGTTCATCACAGCAGGTATGGGTGGCGGTACGGGTACCGGTGCAGGCCCAGTCGTAGCTGAAGTAGCCAAAGAGCTGGGCATTTTGACCGTTGGCGTCGTGACAAAGCCTTTTAGCTTTGAAGGCAATCGTCGCACCAAAATGTCTGAAGACGGCATTGCTGAGTTGTCTAAGCATGTTCATTCGTTGATCGTTGTCTTAAACGAAAACTTATATACCCTGATGTCTGATGATGCAACGCAAGAAGACTGCTTCCGTGCAGCTGACGATGTGTTGCACAATGCGTGTGCGGGTATTGCTGAAATCATTAACGTCGAAGGTAACGTTAACGTTGACTTCGAAGACGTTAAAACCATTATGGGTGAGCAAGGTCAAGCCATGATGGGTACAGCCATTGCCAGCGGTGAAAATCGCGCGATTGAGGCCGCTAAACAAGCTGTTGCTTGCCCATTGCTTGAAGGTGTTGATTTGGAAGGTGCTAAGGGTGTATTAGTAAACATTACAGCTAGTCGCTCACTCAAAATGCGTGAAACACGTCAAATTATGGACCATATTCAGGGTTTTGCTGCAGATGATGCAACGGTCATTTTCGGTACAGCTTATGATGAGTCGATGGGCGATAACTTGCGTGTGACAGTGGTCGCAACGGGTTTGGGTCGTGCCGCGACACGTCCACATCTGGTGCATAGCCATGACAAGCAGGAAGCCTTGCGTACCGGCACAGATAATGTGCCAATCATGACTGATGCACGGGCACAAGACCTACAAATACCTACTGTAATGCGCAACCCCCGCACCCAAGCTTCGGCTCAGGTTCGGGCGCTCGAGACATCGGGAATGGAGCACTATGACATTCCCGCTTTCTTGCGTCGCCAAGCTGACTAAATTTTAATTTAGGTAAGCGATTCCCTCAGTCACCCCCCCTTCATTTGAGGCGGGGTGACACGTAGGCGCCACGCTGCTATCGAAGCAGTCTGGCGCCCTCGTCGGCGATAAAAAACTTCAGTTACGGTAAAGATTCATGACGATTGTTTAAAAAAGCATTACAATCAAAAATTGTATTTAAATTCAAGGGGTTGGCTTTTAAATGTTTAGTCAACGCACGATAAAAAAAATTGTCTCAACGATAGGTGTCGGTCTTCACTCAGGTCAGCGCGTCGAGCTTACGCTTCGCCCGGCGGCAGTGGGTACTGGTATTGTCTTTCATCGTGTTGACTGCGAGCCAGTTGTTGATTTACCGGCTACCGCATCAATGGTTAGCGACACCCGCATGGCTTCAGTCTTGCAAGCACAAGGCGTTCGTGTTTCAACAGTTGAACATTTGATGTCAGCTTTGGCAGGTTTAGGTATTGACAACCTGCATGTTGATATAAACGCCGAAGAAGTACCCATTATGGACGGCAGTGCCGCTACATTTGTGTATTTGTTGCGTTCTGCTGGCATTGAAGAGCAGCGTGCACCAAAGCAGTTCATTCGGGTACTTAAAACAGTTGAAATTTCTGAAGGTGAGGGCGCCAATAAAAAATGGGCACGCCTAGAACCACATGAAGGCTTCGCCTTATCATTTTCAATTGATTTTAAACACCCAGCAATTGATGCAACGGCAGGCTTCGCTGAAATCGATTTTGCTGATCAGTCATACATTAAAGAAATTGCTCGTGCACGAACGTTTGGTTTTGTAAGCGAAGTAGAAGCATTACGGTCAATGGGTTTGGCGCGCGGTGGTAGTCTTGAAAACGCAATTGTGCTTGATGAGTACCGCGTACTCAATGCAGATGGCTTGCGTTATGACGATGAGTTCGTCAAACATAAAATTTTAGATGCCATTGGTGACCTTTACTTAATTGGTAAGCCATTGGTTGCACGTTATGTTGCTTGCAAATCAGGCCATGCCATCAATAATCAACTTGCACGCAAGCTACTTGCGCAGCAAGATGCTTGGGAACTGACAACATACGAGTCAATTGAAAAGGCACCTGCTGCGTTTAAGCACTCTTGGCAACTCGCTTAATACAATTTATTCAGACCCTTCTATGGGTAGAACCCAATTTGACCCCTTAAGTTTTTTTTCTTATTAAGTCAGATTAGTCATTAACGCCCTTTACGTCGGGCTATAAGCTTTGCGACAGCGTCTGCCAAGGGGCCGGGTTCAAGCGCACAGGCAAGCGTTTCAAAGTGGGCTAAGTCACTTTCATCAATTGGGCGCGCCTCTTTGGCTAAGTGAACGGCTGCAGGTACAGGCGGTTCAGCCAAAACTTTAATTGTCACCACATCAACTTTATGACCTAGCTCGACCATGCGATTTTGCATACGAGGAATAAACTGCCGCAATTTTGCTGCCTGAGCAGAGCCCTGCGTGCCAAGTTTAAGCTCGTCACCACCCCATTTTAGTACCACGAAATGTCGCTGTAAGGCTGGGGGGAGTTGTTGCGCCAAGCTTTCTTGCAAAGATAAAAGCCGCTGAGCCGTTAATAAAACTGAGGCGGTTGTACTTTCTTGGCCTAACCACCCGAGCACTTGGGCTGAGACGTAATTGCCTACCCTAGCGTTTGAGCGCGTCATGTTTTGTTAAGGTTAATAAAATTAAAAGTCATATGTGAACAGTCTAATGCAACGATCAATTGCTGTCAGGGTTAAGGGGTTGGGGTATTGCGACCTAATTGCTTGCGCCGCAGTGTTGGCAGTAGCCTACGCACCACTTTTTGCACAAACGCAAATACAAGAGCCAATACAAACTCAAACAAAAGCGCAAACTCAGGTTTATCAAGCTACATATTCTTTGGCGCAATCATTAAATCAAATGTATTTAAATAGAGTTAAAAATTACTTAAATGTACCTATATTAGGTGAAATTCAACTTACTTCAAGGTTTGGTGCAAGGCAAGACCCAATAAGTGGAAACATAAAAAACCATCACGGTGTAGATTTATCAAGCGCAACAGGCACCCCAATTATTGCTGTTGCGAGCGGGCAGGTCGTCAAGGCAGGGTGGCACAGTGCCTATGGGTTTAACATTGAAATTGAGCACACCTCAAGTTGGCGAACGCGTTACGCCCATGCCCGATTACTTTACGTCATATCTGGCCAATACATAGAGGCTGGGCAATTTATCGGTCAAGTGGGTTCAACGGGTCGCTCAACCGGGCCTCATTTGCATTTTGAGGTATGGCGAAATGGCGAGCCTATTGACCCAATTTTAGTTGTTCAGGGCTTGACCCTGAGCACTAACCGCCATTAAGGCACTTGCCCTGCTGTACACTTATAGCTTCTATTGTAGGCGCGTTCGCCCTAGGTTTTGACACGCATGATTCCAATACTTAAAACATTATTTGGTAGCCGCAACGATCGTCTGATTAAGCAGCTTAAACGACAGGTATCGGCGATTAACACGCTTGAAACAGCCGTTTCAGCGCTGAGCGACGACGCACTAAAAGCTAAAACACCAGAGCTTAAGGCCAAACTTGCTGCAGGTACATCGCTAGATAACTTATTGCCTGAAGCCTTCGCGGTTGTTCGCGAGGCGGGTAAGCGTGTATTTGGTATGCGACACTTTGATGTGCAGTTAATGGGCGGAATGGTGCTCAACAGTGGCAAAATTGCCGAAATGCGCACCGGTGAGGGTAAAACCCTTATGGCCACCTTACCTGTTTATCTCAACGCACTGTCTGGGCGTGGCGTTCACGTTGTTACCGTAAATGATTACTTGGCACGACGCGATGCCGAGTGGATGGGTCGCCTCTATAGCTTCCTTGGGTTAACCACTGGTGTGGTGGTGCCACAGCAAGATAACGAAGAAAAGCGCGCGGCGTACCAGGCTGACATCACCTATGGCACCAATAACGAATTTGGCTTTGACTATTTGCGCGACAATATGGAACATCGCGTCGAAGACCGACGGCAACGTGGTTTAGTCTTTGCAATTGTCGACGAAGTTGATTCAATTTTGATCGATGAAGCCCGCACGCCACTTATTATTTCCGGTCAAGCTGAAGACTTTACCGAGCAATACATGCGCATGAATGCCGTGCCGCCTAAACTTATGCGCATGGCTGCTGAAGCAAAACCCAACGAGCCTGATCCTGAAGGTGATTTTTGGGTCGATGAAAAGCACCAGCAAATTTATTTATCTGAAGATGGTCATGAGCACGCTGAACAAATATTGACACAAATTGGTTTGCTACCAGAAGGCCAATCTCTTTACGACCCGCGCAACATCACGCTAATGCATCATTTGATGGCTGCTCTGCGAGCACATTACCTATTTTTTCGTGACCAACATTATGTGGTTCAAGACGGTGAAGTCGTTATTGTTGACGAGTTTACAGGTCGTTTGATGCTGGGCCGACGCTGGTCTGATGGCTTGCATCAAGCCGTTGAGGCAAAAGAAAAAGCGACCATTCAGCTTGAAAATCAAACACTAGCGTCGATTACTTTCCAAAATTATTTTCGTATGTACGAAAAGCTGTCTGGCATGACCGGCACAGCCGATACCGAAGCATACGAATTTCAAGAAATCTATGGTTTAGAAACGGTTATTGTGCCGACTAACCAAGCAATGATTCGCGTTGATCAAAATGATCAAATTTTCAAAACTGATCGTGAAAAATATGCCGCAATTGTTAACGATATTCGTGCGTGCCAAACCACTGGGCAGCCTGTTTTAGTTGGTACAACCAGCATTGAAAACTCAGAACTTTTGTCTAATGCACTCAATGAGGCAAAACTTAAGCATGAAGTGCTGAACGCTAAGCAGCATGCACGTGAAGCCGATATTGTGGCGCAAGCAGGTAAGCCTGGGCAAATCACCATTGCGACAAACATGGCGGGTCGAGGTACTGATATCGTATTAGGTGGCAGCGTTGAAAAACAAGTCGATATGTTGATGCGTGATGAATCGTTATCAGACACTGACCGACAAACTAAAATTGATCTGCTGCGCTCTGGCTGGCAAGCCTTTAATGATCAGGTCAAGGCGGCGGGTGGCTTGCGTATTATTGGTACTGAGCGGCATGAGTCGCGTCGAATAGATAACCAATTACGGGGCCGCGCAGGCCGTCAAGGTGACCCAGGCGCGTCACGTTTTTATCTTTCACTTGAAGATTCGCTGATGCGTATTTTTGCTGGTGATCGTGTCAGAAGCATTATGGAGCGATTAAAACTGCCCGATGGCGAACCCATTGAAGCAAGTATGGTGTCACGCTCAATTGAGTCAGCACAACGCAAGGTTGAAGGTCGAAACTTCGATATGCGTAAGCAGTTGCTTGAATACGATGATGTGGCAAATGATCAACGTAAAGTCATTTACTCGCAACGCAACGAGGTGCTTGAAGCCGAGTCTGTCGGCGGTATGGTTGAAGGTTTACGTGATGGCGCGATAAAAGATTTAGTTGAAGAATATGTGCCCCATGGTTCGGTTGAAGAACAATGGGATATTCCCGCTTTACAAAAGATTTTAGAGTCTGATTGGCAGCTTAGTGTGCCAATAGTGCAGCACATCGAATCAGCTAAACAAGCTGATGACACTGACGTATTAGCAATGATTACTGAAGCGGCTCGCCTCTCATATGAAGGAAAAATAGCTACGGTAGGTGTCGGTTCGTGGCAGCCCTTTGAGCGTTCTGTTTTGTTACAAGTCATTGACAATCAATGGCGCGAGCATTTGGCGGCACTTGATCATTTACGCCAGGGTATACATTTACGTGGTTATGCTCAAAAAAACCCTAAGCAAGAATATAAACGCGAGTCCATTGAGTTGTTCTCTTCAATGTTGCAGCGCATACGCGATGATTTAGTCAAAATAGTATTAACTGTTAAAGTTGAAAGCCCTGAGCAAGTGGCGTTGGCGGAACAAGAAGCTTCCGCATCGCATTTGCAAAACGTCAGCTATGTTCATGAAAGCCTTGATGATCAACCTGAGGGCGGTCAGGTGTTAGCGCAAGAGTTGTCTTCAGATGACAGTCAGTCTACCGTTCGTAATTTTGGTCCTAAAGTGGGTCGTAATGACCCGTGCCCATGTGGAAGCGGTAAGAAGTACAAACAATGTCATGGCAGATTGAGTTAATTTTTGCCTAAAAATCAAGCTGCCTCGCGCCGAAAGGCTGGCCAAGTGTTGGCAGTCAACATTGGTTCGTCTAGCCTAAAGTTTGCACTTTATTCGGTGCATCATGAGGGCCGGGTTATTGACGTGGCTCACGTAGTAGGCTTAATTGCAGGGTTGCAAGGCGGCCTGAAAGAGGGCAGTTCTCAACTAACCCTCATATTAAAAGAAAAGGGTGGAACGCAGCGGTTAACCGTGACATGCCAGCCTGGTGAGTTACCATTAGATGCTGCGCTAGCAAAATTACGTATAGAAGTTAACCGCGTTTTAAATGGCCATGAACTGTTGGCAGTTGCTCACCGTATTGTGCACGGCGGCAATTTATATCGCAGCTCTGTTCAATTAACACCTGAAGTGATTCAAGATTTATCGCAATTAAACCCTTTGGCACCCCTTCATCAGCCCTATAGTTTGGCAGGTGCACAAGCGATGATGCGTGCTTTTGATCAAACGCCACAGTTTGCGTGCTTTGACACAGCCTTTCATCAAACACTGTTGCCACTTGAAACCCATTTTGGTTTACCAGAATTGTATTTTGAGCAGGGTATTAGGCGTTATGGTTTTCATGGGCTGTCATATGCATATGTAGCGGGTCGCTTGATGAGTCTTAGCAAAGCCACACAGGGCCGTTTACTGATGGCTCACCTGGGCAACGGCGCAAGTTTATGCGCTGCTGTAAATGGTCGAAGTGTTGCCACAACTATGGGCTTTACAGCGTTAGATGGCTTACTTATGGGCACCCGTTCTGGCTCAATTGACCCGGGTTTGCTGTTGTATTGGTTGCAGCAGGGGTGGTCACCAGAAAAGATATCTGACTTGTTGTACAAAAAATCTGGTTTGCTGGGTGTGTCAGGTGTCAGCGCAGACATGCGCACCTTACATGAGTCTAAATCACCCCAAGCTGCTTTTGCAATAGATTTGTTTGTGCACCGAATTGTGCGTGAAGCGGGTGCTTTAATAGCGGTAATGGGCGGCATCAATGCCATTGCTTTTACAGGTGGTGTAGGTGAGCATGATGCAGACGTAAGGCATCGTGTTTGTGACGCCCTGAGTTACCTAGGGGTCTACATAGAGCCGAGTTTAAATATCAATGCCCGCGGCGACCGTATTGCGGCTATTCACTCAGATGATTCACCGATTGAGGTCTGGGTTGTGCCCACAGACGAGGGCCGCATTGCTGCTGAAGAAGCTTTAAAGCTGTTGCAGCAACGCGTTTAATATTTAGGTGTAGTGGGTTAAAGTCGAATATTAAGACGGTGTGAAATTTCACCCACAATACCGCGGCGGAAAGCCAACACACACACTACGAAAATGGCACCCGTGGCGATTGTGCTCCACCCGCCTAAATTAGCTAAATAATTTTGTAGATTAATAATAATTGCAGCACCTAAAATCGGGCCCCAAAGAGTGCCTATACCACCCAAGATAGTCATTAAAACGGCCTCACCTGAGGTGTGCCAAAACACATCACCCAATGAAGCCAGTTGAAGTACAAGACTCTTTAAACCACCGCCTAAACCTGCTAAGCCAGCTGATATGGTGAAAGCCATTAATTTATAACGATCAACGTCATAACCCAAAGAAATGGCGCGAGGCTCGTTTTCACGAATAGACTTAAGCACCTGACCAAAAGGTGAGCGCACAACGCGTTGAATTAACAAGAACGCAATAATAAACACGCCTAACGCAAACCAATACATATGCGAGGAGTTTGTTAAGCTAAAAACACCTAAAAAGGAACCTCGTGGCACACCTTGTATGCCATCTTCACCGTTTGTGAACGGTAGTTGGGTTGCAATGAAGTAAACAACCTGCGCTAAAGCTAAAGTGATCATGGCAAAGTAAATGCCCTGGCGACGAATGGCCAGAGAACCAAACACGTAGCCCAGAGCGGTAGAGGCGACGACTCCAAAAAGTAGGCCTAGCTCAGGGGTGACGCCCCATTCTTTCATGGCATGTGCTGTAACGTAGGCCGAGGTACCAAAAAATGCCGCATGACCAAAAGACAATAACCCTGAGAAGCCCAGTAACAAATTAACTGAGGCTGCAAAAATAGCAAAACAAAATACCTTCATCATGAACAGGTCATACACGGCATCTTGAAAAGGTAACAAAGCGAGTAAAACAAAAACCACTAGGGTTATTTTGTTTATCATCGTGGTGTTGATGACAGATGGTTTGAAAGCAGCTGCTTGAGCAGTTGCTTGAGTTGATGTGGTTGTGTTCATGCTAAATTGACCCTTAACGAACTTTGCCAAACAAACCGGCTGGTTTGATCAAAAGCACAATAATCATGATGACGAAAATTGAAACCGATGAGGCTTGCGGATAAAACACTTTAGTTAACCCTTCGATTACACCTAAACCTAAACCGGTCAAAATTGAGCCCGCAATTGAGCCCATGCCGCCAATCACCACTACGGCAAACACCACAATAATAAGATCGGAACCCATGATGGCCGTTACTTGATAAATGGGGGCGGCTAGAACGCCAGCAAATGCAGCTAAGGCGCAGCCCGCACCATATGTCAACGTAATAATTAACGGAACATTGACACCCAATGCTTGCAATAACCTGGGGTTTTCAGTGCCAGCGCGAAGCAAACTACCTAGGTTGGTGCGTTCAATAAAGAACCAGGTTGCGAAACATGCGGCTAACGCCATGCCAACAACCCATAAACGATACCAAGGAATAAATAATTCATTGACGCGCATACCGCCACGCAAGAGGTCGGGTACAGGGTAGCTATTACCTAGCACACCAAACCAGTGGCGAAACAAACCTTCGATGACCAAGGCCAAACCAAAGGTAAGCAATAAACCGTACAAATGATCAAGACGGTAGAGGCGCTTAAGCATCGTCTTTTCAATCACAATGCTAAACAGGCCCACTATTAAAGGCGCTACAACAAGTGCTAACCAATAAGGTAACTGTAAGTCGGGCATACCTACCCAACCACCAAGTTGGGTGAGACCCATCCAGGCAACCATGGCGCCCAACATATAAAGTGCGCCATGGGTAAAGTTAATCACGTTGAGAAGACCGAATATAACCGCCAAGCCTAAGCTTAAAAGCGCATAGAAAGAGCCATTGATTAAGCCAATCAATAACTGCGAAATTAGCGCTTGCGGTGATATGCCGAGCAACTCAAACATGATTATTCCTCTAATTAAAACGAGTCAATTAAGACTTAACGCCCGTCACAAGAACGCATTTAGATTGTGAAAGGGGTAATGTTGCGTCTTTAGCAGGAATGACTTGTAAAACAGATGCAATATCATTCTTGTTTTTTGACTCTTTAGGTGTTTTAACTTGCAGCAAGTACATGTCATGCTCAAACTTACCATCAGCACGAATCACACCTTTGAACAAACCATCGTCAATTGGGGTTGACTTGAGCTGCTTCATGACGGCGTCTGAGTTGTCAGTACCAGCAGTTTTAATGGCTTGCAAATAGTTCATCGTTGCAGAATAGACGCCAGCTTGAACTGAAGTAGGTGCAACACCATTAAAGTTCTTCATGAAGCGGTCAGCAAACTTGCGGTTTGCGTCTGAGAAATTCCAGTACCAGCCCACAGTAAAGTTCATGCCTTGGGTATCTTTTAAGCCCAAAGCTTGCACATCACTCGTGAACATAAGCAAAGGTACGATGGTTTGTTTTGAACCGACAATACCCAACTCAGCCGCTTGTTTAATTGAGCCAATCGTGTCGCCGCCTGCATTGGCTAAAGCAATGACTTCAGCTTTTGATGATTGGGCTTGTGACAAGTAAGAAGCAAAATCAGTAGTTTTAATGGGGTGCAGAACGCTTCCCACTACTTTGCCACCCTTAGCATTAACAACCTCGGTTGCATCGCGTTGTAAGGTGTGACCAAATACATAGTCAGCTGTTAAAAAGAACCATGTTTTTTTACCAGACGCTACAACGCCCGCAGCCGTTCCGTTTGCTAAGGCATAGGTGTCGTAAACATAATGAATGGTATAGGCGTTGCAACGCTCGTTGGTAATAGGCAATGAAGCCGCGCCCGTAACAATGACGATACGCTTAAGTTGATTTGCAACTTCCATGGCGGCTAAAGCTGAAGAGCTTGCAACGTTGCCCATAATCATGTCAACGTTATCGCGCTCAAACATTTCGCGCGCTTTAGAGGCAGACAAATCAGCTTTTGATTGATGGTCTGCTGAGGTAATCTTGATAGGCTTGCCTAAAACGGTGCCACCAAAATCTTCAGCGGCCATTTGTGCGGCCAACACAGCACCAGGGCCTTCTACTGCCGAATAAATACCTGACAAATCGGTTAAAACGCCGATGTTGACAGAGTCGTTGCTAATACCTTGAGCCGAGGCAACACCAGCGCTTGCAAATAAAGCGCCTGCAATAAGTTTTGAAAGATAACGTTGTTTCATCTTGTAGTCTCCAGAGATGACGGCAAAGCCGCAGATTGTAAAATAGTTAAACGCCCAGAAGGGTTTCTAATGTTTTGCGGTTTTCTTCGAGCCGCTCTTTTTCTACCATTTTGACGACTTCGCCATGCTCAATGACATAGTTTCGGTCAGCCAATTTTGAAGCAAATCTAAAATTCTGTTCAACTAACACGATCGTGAAACCGCGTTCACGAAGCGTGCGCACCATTTCACCGAGTTTTTGAACGATAACGGGGGCAAGCCCTTCTGTAATTTCATCAAGAAGTAGTAAATTTGCACCGGTACGTAATATGCGGGCAACAGAAAGCATTTGCTGTTCACCGCCGGAAAGGCGACCGCCTGGGCTATTGCGCCTTTCTTTTAAATTGGGAAACATGTCGTATATTTCGTCAACCGTTAAACCTTGGCCTTGCCCAACAGGGGGCGGCAACATTAAGTTTTGTTCACATGACAAACTTGCAAAAATGCCCCGCTCTTCTGGGCAATAACCGATGCCTAACTGAGCGATTTCGTGGGTTTGTTTACCAATGACTTCGATTCCATTTACTTTAATTGTGCCTTCGGCACGCCCAATCAAACCTAAAATTGAACGCAGGGTGCTGGTACGGCCCGCACCGTTTCTACCTAGCAGGCAAACGACTTCACCACGATGAACAGTTAAATCAATGCCATGCAAGACATGAGACTCGCCATACCATGCGTTAAGGTCTTTGATTTCGAGTGCAATAGTGGCAGACATGAAGCGTGTTTTACCCAAAAATGATGAACAATGTGTTCAATTAAAATGCTGTAAGAATTATGTAGGTATGGCGAACGAATTGTTTAAATGAATTGCCTAATTAAATCGCTTACTTTAATGGCCTGCTAGCTCAGTATCGGCAGAGCCCATATAAGCTTCCATCACTTGCGGGTTCTTTGAGACCGTTTCATAATTGCCCTCGGCAATCATTTCGCCGCGCTGCAACACCGAGATGGTGTCAGCAATATTTGAAACCACTTTCATGTTGTGTTCCACCATAATAATGGTGCGCCCAGCCGACACTTTGCGAATCAGTTCAGCTACGCGTTCAACATCTTCGTGGCCCATGCCTTGAGTGGGTTCGTCAAGAAGCATAACTTCGGGGTTCATGGCAACGGTCGTAGCAATTTCAAGCGCTCGCTTGCGACCGTAAGGTAAGTTAACCGCTGTTTCTTCAGCATAATCAACCAGACCCACTTGTTCTAAAGCTTCAAGTGCGCGTTCATTTAAAACATTTAATGAATTGTCACTTTTCCAAAAATGAAAAGAGGTGCCTAGCTGCCGTTGTAAACCAATGCGAACATTTTCTAACACTGACATATGCGGGAAAACGGCTGAAATTTGAAATGACCTCACGACCCCTTCACGCGCAATTTGTGAAGGCGTTTGCTTGGTGATATCAACCCCATTAAATAATATATGACCTTTAGTGGGGGTTAAAAACTTGGTTATCAAATTAAAGCACGTGCTTTTGCCCGCACCATTGGGGCCAATGATGGCATGAATGGTGTGGCGTTTAACTTTTAAATTGACATCATTGACCGCTACAAAGCCTAAAAACTCTTTCGTTAAATTGCGTGTTTCAATCACATGTTCAGACATATTTTTCATAGGTAGATTTATACCTTAAATATTGCTTTTTGACATGCGCTTTTGCCAAGTGTTTACCCTATGCAACGCCCATTTCAACCCCTTGCCGACCCGCAGTAATGGCGGCAACAGAACCTAAAGCAGGCAACAATACATGTTGACCATAAAAATAGGCACTGGCTTTTTTATGTGTGGCAAAAGAAGTTTTGTTTTCAGTTTGGTGGCAAATGAGCGCGGCGCGCGCCATCATCCAACCCCCTAGAACATGGCCAGCAAGCATCAGCAAGGGTACTGAACCAAAGTAAGCTGCGGGGGCGTCAGTTTTGCCGTGGGCCAACATGTAGTCAAAACACACCGCTAAAGCATCATGCCCTGCCTTAAGGTTGGCACCTAAGTTTTTTAAGTCACTGTCGTGGGTCTGGTTTAGCATGGCAACAGTGGTGGCGATGTCATGTAATAAAAGCGCAGCGCATGCGCCATGATCGCGAAGCAATTTACGCCCAAGCAAATCGTTGGCTTGAATGGCGGTAGTGCCTTCGTAAATGGTCGTGATGCGTGCGTCGCGCAGTAATTGTGCGGCGCCGGTTTCTTCTACATAACCCATGCCACCATGCACTTGCACCCCGTTTGAAGCAATATCAATTGATAATTCAGTGCACCACCCTTTAATAATTGGAATCAAAAAGTCGGCTCTTAATTGTGCCGCTTGTGCAAGGGTGACATCTGTTGCGCGGGTAGCGATATCGAGTTGTGCAGCGGCCTCATAGGCTAGCGCCCGCATGGCTTGAATGCGTGACCCCATCGAAGCCAACGTACGTCTGACCTCAGGGTGATAAGCAATGGGGGCGGGTGCTACGGTGCCGTATTTAGGGGTAATTAATGTTTTGCCTTGTACACGGTCGTATGCATACCATTTGGCTTGTTGAAGGGCGCGTTCAGCCACAGCAATGCCCTGCAGGCCGACATTTAAGCGCGCGTGGTTCATCATGGTGAACATGTACTCAAGGCCACGGTTGGGTTCACCCACTAAATAACCCACTGCGCCGCCATGGTCGCCGTAGCTCATTACCGCTGTGGGGCTGCCATGAATACCCAGTTTGTGTTCAAGTGAAATGCAATGCACATCATTGCGCTGACCGATTGAACCGTCAGTATTGACTAAAAACTTAGGCACAATAAACAGTGAAATACCTTTAACGCCCGCCGGTGCTCCCGGTATACGCGCTAAAACCAAATGAATAATATTTTCTGTCAGGTCGTGTTCACCATAAGTAATATAAATTTTGGTACCGCTAACAAGATAGTGGTCGTCTTTTGGTTCGGCTTTGGTGATGACTGCGGCTAAGTCAGAGCCGGCTTGCGACTCGGTCAGGTTCATGGTGCCAGCCCATTCACCTGAAATGAGTTTGCTTAAATAAGTGCTTTTTTGAGCCGCTGAGCCATGGTGCTCAATGGCATGAATGGCGCCTGCCGTCAGCATCGGGCATAAAGCAAAAGACATACTGGCGCTGTGCCACATTTCATTGGTGGCGGTTGCCAACACTTCAGGCAAGCCTTGTCCATTATGTTCGGTATTGCCGGCCAAGCTATTCCAGCCTGCCTCAACGTACTGTTGATAGGCTTCTTTAAAGCCGGGTGACGTTTTCACTAAATTACCAGGCAACAATGTGGCACCGTGTTCATCGCTCACGCTGTTTAAGGGCGAAATCACACCTGATGCAAATTTACCGGCTTCTTCAATAATGGCTTCAACCAAGTCTTCAGAAAACTCTTCATACCCCGGTAAATGGCGAATGGCGTCAGCATCAATCAGGTGCTGTAATATAAAACGCATGTCATCTTGGGGGGCAATGTACTCAACGGGCATGGTCATTATTCCTGATTTTTAATGGCCCAAGTGGGTGGGCGTTTGTCGATAAAAGCTTGAATGCCCTCGAGCGCGTCAGGGTTCATCATGTTGCATGCCATGGTTTGGCTGGCAAGCTCGTAAGCATGTTCAAGTGAGGTTTCAATTTGTTTGTAGAACAACTGCTTTCCCAGCGTTACGGCGGCCGGGGGTTTACTTAAAATCTTTTGAGCAAGCGCTAGCGTGGCTTGTTCAAGGTTTTGGGGTTCGACGACTTCGTTTACTAGATGATTAGTCAGGGCCGTTTGGGCATCAATAAAATCGCCAGTAAGCAACATGTGCAGGGCTTGTTTGCGCGGTAAATTACGCGACAGTGCAACGGCTGGCGTCGAGCAAAACAAGCCAAGTGTTACCCCTGACACGGCAAACCTTGAGGTCGTTGAGGCAACGGCCAAGTCACACATGGCAACCAGTTGACAGCCGGCAGCAGTGGCGGTGCCATGCACCTGTGCAATAACGGGTTGAGGTAGTTTTTGCAGACTTAACATCAGTTGACTGCATTGGTTAAAAAGCCTTTGGTAATACTCAGTTGAGGGTTCAGCGCGCATTTCTTTTAAATCATGGCCAGCGCAAAACGCCCGGCCATTTGCCGCAATGATCACAACGCGTGCAGTTTTGTCGCTGGCCAGTTGATCAAACTCGGTTTGTAAAGCCGCCAGCATGCCTTCAGACAAAGCGTTGTAGACGTCAGGGCGATTTAACGTCAACACCACGACACCTGCAACGGGACTGCTACGTAAAATAAGTGCGCTCATTACATCAATCGCTTTTATAAATTTAAAAAATTAAGGTCTAGACCTGTTGAAAAGTTGAAATACTAAATAAACCAAGTACTAAAAATTCAATTACTAATAGATAAGGGTTTGGTTAGGCGTCAATGGCCAGCACTGAACCCGCCTGTTTGCGCAATTCGAACTTTTGAATTTTACCTGTCGAGGTTTTAGGCACCTCACCAAACACCACTGAGCGGGGCACTTTAAAGTGAGCCAAATGTAATTTACAAAAATTAACGATATCGATGGGTTCAACCTGCGCGCCCGCTTTGAGTTCAATAAATGCGCACGGTGTTTCGCCCCATTTGGCGTCTGGTTTTGCAACGACTGCTGCGGCTAAAACGGCAGGGTGGCGGTACAGTACATCTTCAACTTCAATCGAAGAGATGTTTTCACCCCCTGAAATAATAATGTCTTTACTGCGATCTTTAATTTTGATGTAACCATCAGGGTATTGCACTGCCAAATCGCCTGAGTGAAACCAACCACCGGCAAAAGCGGCTTGGGTGGCTGATTCATTTTTAAGATAGCCCTTCATTGCAATATTGCCGCGAAACATAATTTCGCCCATTGTTTCACCGTCCCACGGTACAGGGGCCATGGTTTCGGGGTCAAGTACCTGAACATCGGCTTCAAGGTGGTAGGGCAAGCCTTGCCGTGAGTTCAGTCGGGCGCGCTCAGAAATATCAAGTGTTTGCCAAGCGTCGTGCTTCACGCACACTGCTGCGGGACCATAGACCTCGGTCAAACCATAAACATGGGTGAGTTCAATACCCATTTTTTCCATGCCTTCAATCATGGTTGCAGGGGGGGCCGCACCGGCCACCATACCTTTGATACCGGCAGGCAAATCGAGTTTCATAGCGTCAGGGGCATTTACCAATAAGCCATGCACAATTGGGGCTGCACAGTAGTGCGTCACCTTGTGTGCACGCATCAAATCAAGAATGTTTTGCGCATCAATTTTGCGCAAACACACATTTACACCTGCTCGCGCAGCGATTGTCCAGGGGAAGCACCAACCATTGCAGTGAAACATGGGTAGTATCCACAAATAAATGGGGTGACGCGCCATGTCCCATTCCAAAATATTTGAAATCGCATTGACGGCTGCACCGCGATGGCTGTAAACCACCCCTTTGGGATCGCCCGTGGTGCCTGAAGTGTAGTTTAGGCAGATTGATTGCCACTCGTCTGCAGGCAACGTAAAGGCAAAGTTTGGGTCGCCTTGTGCAACCAGTTGATCGTATGTATGTTGACCTAAACGCAATTCGGTTTTAAAAAATGCATCGTCAAGTGCATCAACCACAATGGGTTCACGACCGAAATCATTTTTAAGTATGATTAAAGCTTGCTGCATCACATTTGCAAATTCGGCATCAACGATAACCATTTTGGCTTCGCTATGGTTGAGCAAAAATGCGATGGTTGATGCATCAAGGCGTGTATTTAGGCTGTTAAGAACGGCGCCAGAAAGCGGCACACCAAAATGTGCTTCCACCATGGGTGGGGTATTGGGCAACATAACCGCAACGGTATCGCCCAGCCCCAAGCCGTATAATTGAATGGCGCTAGCCAATTGCCTGCAGCGGGTATAAGTTTGTAACCAGTTTTGGCTGAAATTGCCATGCAAAATAGCATTTTTGTTGGGGTATACCAAAGCTGCACGGGCTAAAAATGATAGCGGAGACAACGCAACATGATTTGCGTCATTTTGCTCTAAACCCTTAATATACATATGGTCTGAGGGTAAGCTTGATGGGCGAGCAAGATCTGGCATATCGCGTCTCATATATAAATGGTTATTATTCTTTACTTTACACCTAACTGATGCTCGATTGGGCGTCATGTTGACCGACACCATCAGTTATTACCCTTTAATTTGGAATGCGTCTTGAACTTACAAACTGACTTTATGCGTTATGTTTTGTTGACCGTTGTCATCGGTCTGTTGCTTGTCATTTCAATGTGGGTATTGTTGCCTTTTTTTGCTGCGGGCGTTTGGGCCACCATGATTGTGGTGGCCACCTGGCCTTGGTTCATTAAGCTTGATCGTAAGTTAGGTAACAGACGTTACCTTTCCGTGTCGATTATGACTGTCGGTATGTTGACATTCTTGGTGGTGCCGCTTTGGTTATCAATTACCACTATTTCAAAACACTCGGGCCAATTGGTTGAGTTTATCAGGGCGTTAGCTGCCGATGGCTTTCCTGTTGCGCCCACTTGGCTGAATAGTATTCCACTTGTGGGCCAGCAGTTAAATGATGCCTGGCAGACGGTTGCGCATAGCGGTTTGAGAAGTCTTTTGCAAGAATATGTTGTGCCCCATTTGGCTGACACGGGTCGATGGTTCATTGGGCAAGTGGGTGGTCTAGGTGGCGTATTGATACAGTTTTTTCTAATCGTGGTTTTATCTGCAGTGATGTACGCAGGGGGCGAAAACGCGGCCAATCAAGCGCGACAGTTTGGCAGACGGTTAGGGGGTGAGCAGGGCTTAAACGCCATCATTTTGTCGGGAAATGCAATTCGTGGCGTGGCAATGGGTGTGGGTGTGACGGCGATTGTGCAAACCACTTTGGGCAGTGTCGGTTTAGCTATTGCGGGTGTACCACTTGCCGGCCTTTTAACTGCAGTGATGTTGATGCTTTGTATTGCACAAGTTGGCCCATCGCCAGTGATTGTTCCCGCTGTTATTTGGTTGTTTTGGCAGGGTGATCAAACAGGCTGGGCTGTATTTCTAGCCATTTGGGGCGGTTTTACGATCAGTATTGATAATTTTATTAGGCCCGCTTTAATTAAACGGGGCGCTGATCTGCCATTGCTATTAATACTATTGGGGGTGCTGGGTGGTTTGATGTCGTTTGGCCTGATTGGTATATTTTTAGGCCCGGTGGTGTTGGCGGTAACGTATACGCTGACTTTGTCTTGGTTACATCAAAAACAAAGTAGCCAAACCCAAGAAGATAAAGAACCCCAACGAATCAGTGGCAAAAGTCAGTAAAACAGAAGACCCCATAGCGGGGTCTTTGCCTAAACGGGTGCGCACCATCGGCACAATAACCCCTACTGATGCACCCACTAGCATATTGCATATCATTGCAGCCATCATTACCAGTGCAATTGCAATCGAGCCTGAAATAGCCCACGCAAAAATTGCCGCCACCACGCTACCAACCAACCCAACGAGAAAAGTGACTAACATTTCACGCTTGATCAGTTGCCATATATTTTTACCTGAAATACGGCCTACGGCTAACGCTCGAATAATTAATGTCATGGTTTGATTGCCCGAGTTACCGCCAATACCCGCAACGATAGACATTAAAAAAGCCAGCACCACAATAGCGCTAACAGTGCTTTCAAATCGTGACGCAACAAATGAAGCCGTGGCTGCTGTACAAAGATTAACCAGCAACCAAGGTGCCCGATTTTTCAGTGCCATAAAGATGGGCGCAAAGATATCTTCTTCTTGCATACCCGCGCGAGACAACTCTTGTTCTTCAGAGTTTTCACGAATGACGTCGACCACTTCGCTAATTGTGACGCGGCCAATAATGCGGTCTTGATCATCAACAACCGGTGCAGAGACCAAATCGTACCGCTCAAACGCGCCAGCAGCTTCAGCATCAGAATCTTGCGGGCTAAGCGTTAAATAGTTGGTGCTCATGACCGCTGACACTTGAATTTCAGGTTCATTTACTAATAAAGAAGACAGCGACAATACGCCCAAAAGCTTGTCGCCTCGGTCAACTACAAAGATTTGGTCAGTGTGATCAGGTAATTCGGGTAGACGGCGCAAATAACGTAAAACAACCTCAAGTGAGACGTCTTCGCGAACCCGCACCATTTCGAAATCCATGATACCACCGACGCTGTCTTCTGGGTAGCCCAAAGCGGCAATGAGATGTGCACGTTCTTCGTCTGTTAAACCTTTTTGAACCTCAGCAATGACGTCAGGTGGTAAATCGCTGGCTAGGTCAGCTATTTCGTCAGCGTCCATGTTGACGGTTGCAGCGACCAGCTCAGCCCGGTTCATTGACTCAATGAGCGATTCACGAACCCAGTCGGCGACTTCAAGCAAGACATCGGCATTGAAAGCTTCGTCAACTAGATCCCAAATCAGTTGACGCTCTTCTTTGGGCAGTGATTCAAGAATGAAGGCAATGTCGGCGGGGTGAAGCGCGTTAACAACTGTGCCAATTTCAGTTTCGTGTTGACGATGTAAAAGCCCCTCAACTAAGGGCGCCCGATCGTCACCTGATTCTTGGCGGTGCACCAAGTCTTCAACAAGCGCGTGACGACGCAAGAGGGCCTGGACTTTAGTCAGGGCCTGTTGGGCATCTTCTGGGTCTAGCCGGCGAGCGGGCTGTATAGCCGGTTTAGCAGACGTAGCGGAATGAATCGTCGCGGGCATAAGTCGGCATGGGTTAGACTTTAAACGTTTGAATTATCACCCAAAAGCTGATCAGACGTATGACAAGTTTGTGAAAACTCTTACTCGTAAAGTCGTTAAGAGGGTTTGAGCCAGCTTTGTGCAAGTTTGACCCAATAGGTTGCCCCAAGGGGTAAAAGTTCATCGTTAAAATCGTACGAGCCATTATGTAACATGCAAGGCCCCATGCCGTGACCGGCATCACGGTGACTGCCTTCGCCGTTACCGATCCAGACATAGCAGCCAGGTACTTCTTGCAGCATAAATGCAAAGTCTTCTGCGCCCATGGTGGGGGTGACGTGGTCGTTAACTTGGTCGGCCCCAACAATCGAGCGCATGACTTCAGCGCAAAAATCTGATTCTTTCGCGCTATTAATGGTGGGCGGGTAGTTGCGTTTAAATTTCAGCGAACCCTGGCAGCCCATCGCTTCGCTGGTTAAGCTGACAATGCTTTGCATGCGTGCTTGAATCAGATCAAGCACGTCATTTGAAAACGTACGAACAGTACCAACCAACTGCGCTTGATTAGGAATCACATTGGTGGCGCTACCTGAGTGAATTTGGGTAATACTTAACACCGCTGCATCAAGTGGGTGGCGATTACGCGTTACGATGGTTTGCAGTGACTGGGCGACCTGAACAGCTGCCATAATTGGGTCTTGGCCCAGGTGCGGCATACCACCGTGAGCACCTTTGCCATCGATCGTGATCCAGAATTCATTGCTTGAGGCCATGATGGGCCCAGGGGTGAGCCCAAACGAACCCACCGGCATTCCTGGCCAGTTGTGCATACCAAAAACCGCTTGCATGGGGAATTTTTTAAATAAACCGTCTGCAATCATTTGTTTGGCACCTGCACCGCCTTCTTCAGCAGGCTGAAAAATAACATAAACGGTGCCATCAAAATCACGGTTTTCAGCTAAAAAACGTGCTGCGTTAAGTAGCATGGCTGTGTGCCCATCGTGCCCGCAGCTGTGCATTTTGCCGTCGTAACGACTGACGTGTTCAAATGTATTATTTTCTTGCATGGGCAAAGCATCCATGTCGGCTCTTAAGCCAATGGCGCGCCCTGAGTCAGTTTTACCTTTAATGATGCCGACAACACCGGTGCCACCTAAACCACGATCAACAGGTATTGACCAATTAGTGAGGCAATTAGCCACAATATCGGCAGTACGGGTTTCTTGGTAAGCAAGCTCTGGGTGGGCATGAATATCTCGCCGAATGGCTTTGATGTCGGCTTGCCAACTGAGAAAGGGTTCAAGAAGCTTCAATATGACCTCTGGTAATCAATCTGCGAGTTTCTATTATCAACGTAATTTGTATTTCTGGCACCCTTAACCCTTAGTCGAGTGCAAGAAATGAGCTCAAACCTATGCTTGAAAGCCGTTTTGGACTGTTTTATCTACTTTATTTCAGTAAAAACACGATTCGAGTTTATTTAAATTTGTAAATCCGTCAAAATACGTACTTTGGTCAAAGATTTGCATCGTATACCTATGAATCTCGAATCACTCAAATTGGTCGAGACATCCGCCTCGAAAATTCGCATCGATACCAGTGCTGCGCACAGCATTGTGATCGAACCCCATGCGCCCGGTACGTTCCGCATTCGCGTGGGCGCTACCAGCGCGCTTGCCAGCGAGCCCGTTTTAACGGGGCGTGATCGTGTGCATGGTGATGCTCTGTTAATTCGTAATGAGTCAATAGGCGAGGCGCAGGTGCAATGTCTGTTGGGTCAAGCGGGGTGGTTGTTGACGCAAGGTGAAATTTACCTTCAAGTCGATCGTGACCCCTTTTGCATCAAACTGATGCGTCAAGACGAGGTGTTGTTGTCAACCACGCTTGACGGTATGGTATGTGAAGACGAGCGCTGGTGTTTTGGTTTTAATTTGGCTGATGGCCATACCATTCACGGTTTAGGCGAAACAGCGGGTGACTTTGACCGCCGTGGCGACTATGTTGTTTCAGATGACATCAGCCACCGAGCACTACCTATTGCATGGAGCCCGCAAGGTAGTTGGGGGGTTTATGTCAACACATTGGGTCGGGTTGATCACGACTTGGGTCAAACTGAAGTCAATGTATACGAAATTCATGCCCAATCAAAAGTGCTTGATTTCTTCTTGTTTGCGGGTGATCCAACCGAAATACTTAATCAATATTCGCAACTCACGGGCCGAGCTGGGCAACCCCCACTTTGGGCGATGGGCCCTTGGCTGAAGCAGCCTGAGGGTAAAACCATTACCGAGACAATCGAGTTTGTTCAAACCTTGCGCGCCCGGGGTGTGTCGATTGATGTGGTTGAAATATGCAGCCCCATGGGTTGGGTATTCCAAGAAACAAGGCTACTGATTGAGTGGAATAAAACACGCTTTCCTGATGCTAAGCAAGCGCTTGATTATTTTGCACGCCAATCAATACAAGTTTGCTTGCCAACCGCACCTGTTATTGGTGTGGGTACTGAAACGTTTGAAGACCTTGAAGACCGAGGTTGGTTACTTGCCCGAGAAAATGGTGACCCCATTATTTTTCCTGGTCAAGCCATTACGGGTGGGGTTGATTTTGCGCTGCTTGATTTAACCCACCGTGATGTGTACAGGCTTTGGGTTGACCGTCACCGTCAATTGGTTGAAGACGGTGTGGGCGCATTTTCTTGCGATGCGCAGTTTGATTTACCAGAAGATGTTGTGCCACGCGGTGAAGAAAGCGCCTCGATCTTACGTGTGCTTTACCCAGCCTTGGTGCGTCAAGCGCTTAACGATGCGACGTCGGGGCATAAAGTGCCGCACGAGGCGGTGGTTTTAAGTCACGATTTACACCCCGGTGTGCAACGCTATGCGTGGCAGTCAGCGCATGCAGTGCCCGACTCTTGGCAGGGTATGGCTCAATCGTTGCGTTTGGCCTTGTCGGCGGGTGACAATGGCATTGCATCGCAGATGCACTGCTTAAAGCTGGGTACTCAGTATGCAACTGAGGAAGATATTGCAAGACAGTTGCGGTGGTTGGCCATGTCAGTGTTTTCAACAAATTTTAGTATTGAAGCGTTTGAGGCTGATCTAGCTGGCCCGGGGTGGAATGATAAAACCCGTGCGGTGGCTGCCAAGTGGTTGCAGTGGCGTTACCGTTTAATACCTTACGTATTGGGTCTAATAGAAGATGCCGCCCGCACCGGTGCGCCTGTGCAGCGCAGTATGGCATTGTCATTTCCACAAGATGCGCGAGCGCATGCCTGGTCAATGCAATATATGCTGGGGCCTGCGCTACTGGTTGCGCCTATTTTGGCACCTGGCAATAAAGTTAAAGTGTATTTGCCCGCCAACGAAGCCTGGTGGGACCTGGCTACCGGCTGGCGTTACGAAGGGGGCGCCGAACTTGAAGTTGAAGTGGGCCTCGATTCGATGGCAGTATTTGGTCGTGAAGGCCATATGCTTTGTTTAGGCTTGCCAGTAAACCACACGGGTGATTTCAATACAGCCCGTTTGCTTGATGAAGTATGGATGTTCGGTATGCCCGTGCACAACCCAACGGTTATGCGTAACAAAATTCGTGTCATGCAAATGCAGGGGTCAAGCTACATTAAGGGGCTTGAAGGCTTAAAGATCTTGCCATCTGAAGGTCTTGAAGTGAAACGTCGCGGCGCAGAGGTGCGCATTTCAAGGGCGCGTTAAGCTGATTTGACAGACGCCTCAGCTCTTGCCATAATAACGGGCTTGGGTCGGTAGCTCAGTCGGTAGAGCAGCGGACTTTTAATCCGTTGGTCGCGAGTTCGAATCTCGCCCGACCCACCAAGTACCGCAGTTGTTATCACCATTAACAACTTCTGTTTACAGCAGAACACAGTCGTGCACAGTTTTTACACCGTGTACTGCACTAAAAGACGCTGCTGTAAATTGCAAATGTTTGGGCAGTGCTGTGAATAATCGTCACAGCACTGCGTCAACAGCCAACTCAATCTCTACAAAATCTCTCACACTGACTGAAAAGCGTGCACGTATTAAATTACGTGACGGTGAAGTTGTCGTGTTCTTACGCACACAAAGTCAGCAGTGGCAATGTCGATACCGTTTAAAAGACATTGGCTGGGTACGTAGAACAACACAAACACAAAACTTAGAAACAGCAATAGAGCGTGCGTGTGACTGGTATGACGAAGCACGCTACAGACTGCGTGCAGGGCTTGCACCTGAAATGAAACGTATTGGCGACATTGCACGAGAAACAATACGTGAACTGCAAACGGAAATGACAGCAGGGCGTGGCAAGCGTGTATACGTTGACTACTGCAGCGTGATTGAACGCTACATTGCACCGTACTTTAAAAACAATTACATCACCACTGTGTCACTCAAACAGATTGCAGAGTTTGAAGCGTGGCGCAATGAACGACTGGGTAGAACACCAGCAGCGTCAACACTGCTGACATTTGCTGCAGCGTGGCAGCGAATACAAAGCACAGCAATTAACAGGGGGTGGATAAGCCAACACACGCCAGTGCCGCGTTTTACGGTGAGTGGTGGTGTACGTGCACAAAGTCGTGCTGCATTTACTGCAGAGGAAATTGCAGAGTTACGTGCGTTTATGGTGACGTGGGTTGAGGGTGCAACACGTGGCCGTGCAACAGATATGCGGGTTCTGCTGCGTGACTATGTGGAACTGTTGATATTGACGGGTATGCGACACGGCACTGAAGCTATGCGTGTGCGTTGGCGACACTGCGAATGGTACACAGATACAGAAGGCGTGCAGTATTTGCGAGTTTGGGTGTCTGGCAAAACTGGCGAACGTCAACTAATAGCAAAACACGCTGCTGTTTCAGTATTAGAACGAGCAGCAGCACGTGACGCACTTTGTGTGGGATTGACACTGACTGAGATATTTGCTGCAAAGTTTGATGCACTGGTGTTTAGGTTTGCAGACGACACACAGCCATATCACTTTAACGCTGTGTTTGAACGACTGTTGCGTGCAGCAGATTTACTGTTGAATGGAGCAGGGCAGAAACGTACTCTTTACAGTTTGCGACACACGTATGCAACGCAAGAACTGCGTGTGGGTACTGACATACACACACTGGCAAAACAAATGGGCACAAGCGTGCTGATGCTTGAACGCTTCTACAGCAAACTCAACGCAACAATGGCAGCAAGTAAGTTGGCATAGAATTAAAACTAGTGATACATTAAGAAATCATTGTTTATTAAGTTTTTTTAATAAAGTGTGGAATAAGCATATTTTTATTACTTAATGAATTTAAATAAATTTATCTTTACACAATCTATCGAAAAATAATGGCTCATTTAGAACAAAAAGAATTTGTTGTTAACGTTAAAAAACAGTTTCCTGAATACTTTACAAACAAAAAGGTATTGGAAGTTGGCAGTCTTGATATAAACGGAAACACAAGAAGCAAATTTAAAAACTGTGAGTACACGGGTATTGATGTTGCTGCAGGACCAAACGTTGACGTTGTGTGCCAAGGTCAAGACTTTGATGCAGCAGACAATACTTATGATGTGGTTATAAGTTGTGAAGTAATGGAACACAATCCGCACTGGTTAGCAACAATGCAAAACATGACTCGTGTATGCAAAGATAATGGTTTGATAATTATGTCTTGTGCAACAGTTGGAAGAAAAGAGCACGGTACAGCACGCACTGATCCAGAGTCATCGCCATTAACAGTTGAACTTGGTTGGAACTATTACTTAAACTTAACAGAGCAAGATTTTATAAAATAAAATGCAACACAAGGTATGCAAGCTGTGTTCTGGACGTATTGGAAGAGTTTCGATTTATACATGGTGGGTTTTAAAGGCAAAGGAAACGATGCTTTAATTAAACGTGTAGAAGAACTTAAAAAACAGTACGAAAAGATGCATTGGAATTCAATAAAAGCTATACGCAGAAAACTAAAACATCAAATTGGTCTAATACGATAAAAGGAATTTAAAATGTCAGAAGATAAAAAAGTCGAAAAAACAGTAGAGCAGATTGATGCAGAGATAGCTGCACTTGCCGAAGAACGTAAAAAGATGCTTGAGGAAACAAAAGCAACTGACTTGGAGTTGGTTAAGAAACTGTGCAAACAGCATGGCTTTACTGCTACAAACTTACGTGGTGCGTTAAAAGATAAAGCAAAAAAATCAACTCTAGAAGTAAAAAAACCAGCAGCTAAAAAAACAACCACAAAGTCAAAGTAAGTGAGTCGATGTGCCAAAACTAAATGCACTGCAGATTGCGGAAAGACTCAGGTCTCAACTAGAAAAACTTGAGAGTGGTAAGGAAGTGGCGATAAGAGATTTGCGTGCGCTGCTTACTACACAACAAATTGTGCAAATGGACGAGGATTGGCAGCAGCAGCAAGTATTACGAGAACAGTTAAAAGCACGAACAGAAGAAGAGCAGCGTGCACAGGGTTGGAAAACAAAACGTGAAGTGCAGATTAATGCTGTGCAAGTTGCTCTGTCTGAATACAGTGGAAATGAATTAGAGGAACTGAATAAGTTGTTGCAGGATAAAGAGGTACGACAGGCAAAAATACTCTTACGTGAGTTTTTTAATGCACGAAAAGAAGGCAAGGAATACAGTTCGGCATGTGCGATTGCTAACAATGAGTTGGTGCGAGCTGGTTTGCCCAGAGTTGATGGACAAAGAACGGAGTACATGAGTAAACGTGATAAAGAAGTGCGAGAAATGGAAGAACAGATACTTGCAAAAATATATAGTGAGATGACTGAAGAAGAACGTGAGCAGTATGAAATGTTGAATGAAATACCAAAATTAGACAAGAATAAACGGAGCAAGTGATTTGGCTATGGGCTGAAAGGCACATATACAGAGGCTTTACACGGTTTGGACATGGTGAAAGAGCATGGTTTATTAAAACGTAGGTTTTTTACCTAGTTGACCAAATACTGTCTAAAAACCTACGTTTGTAAAAACCGTCGGTTTAAATGAAAAAAAACTATGACTAAATGGTATCTTAATTACAGTATTGATTGCATCAATATTCATTATTGTCCATAAAGTTGAGATTTTATCGGCAATTTAAAAGGTAAGACAAGATGAATAATGAAAAACAATCTGCTGAGCTTGAAGTTAAACCAATACCGTATTTGAATGAAACAGTAATTAACTATAATGGTCAAAAAGTTGTAAGAATTAAAAGTAGTTTTTTTTATTTGGTTGGAATGTTGAGTGTAGTAGCTGGTATTATAATGATGTCTTATGAAATTCCTGGCGGTACATTTCTTTTCTTAAACTGTACAATTTTCTTTCTGTACCCTGCAGTACGCTTTTTGTTTGGTGGTAAAGATAGTGTTGCAGGTGTAATTGCAACTTTTGTAGTTGATGCTTTTATTAAGTCGAAAATTGAAGAAAGTGTAAAAAAACGACGAAAGAAATAACTCAAACCAATTCAACTGCAGCACGCAGCATTGATGGTTTGATGTCGATATATTTTTGAGTGGTATTTAAATTTGCGTGCCCCGCCAGTTGTTGCAACACACGTGCACCAACACCATGTTCTGCTAACTTAGTGATGAAAGTTCTGCGTCCACTGTGACTACTTGCACCATCTAATCCAGCACGTCTATACAGTCCATTAACAATGTGTGTAAGTGTGTCAGCTGTA
>JBDNHM010000207.1:0-1120 GCA_041688825.1 Burkholderiaceae bacterium
AAAAAAACATGTCTAATGCTTTTTTTATTTCCCATGATGTCTTTTTCGCATGCTGTGGATTGTTCAAACCCAAAAGTAATTGCGTAGCTAATTTTAATTTTGATTACGACGGCCAAATGATGATCGCATCATTGCTTCACAAAATTCGTCCCAGTCTTACCAAACGTATGACCATGCCCACTAAGATCAATAGCAAACCTATTGCCAAAAATAAGACGCTAAATTCAACGGGCTGACGGCGATCAAATTGAATATTAGTATCAATAGATTGGTAAATTTTTTGCCAATCTTTTTCTGTTGTGCCTTGGTAAAAGTGACCAATCGTGGTTGCTGAAATATCAGCCAATAGGGCAGGTTGTAAACGCACGCGTTGCGAGATGCCATCGGCTTTAACGACGGCGCCTTGTTCTGTTCCCAGACCAATCGTATGCACGCGCACACCAAACTGAGACGCCAACTCAGCCATCATGAGTGCGTTGGGCCCCATATTTGAATCGCCGTCAGAGATCAACACCAGAGCAACTGATCGGTTTGAACCCGGTGGCATGATTTTTTCTGGGTCTGGTTGCCAGGGCTTTGTGGGTTGGCTGTCTTGGCGCAGTGTTGATTCGTTCATGATGGCTTGTGCGTCAATGCCTGCGGCTGGTAACAGTTCTGACAAACCAATTAACAAACCGCTGCCCAACGCAGAACCTGTCTGTAATGACGTTGCGTTGAGGGCTTCTCGCAAAGCGTTGCGGTCAGTGGTGAGCGGTTGAACTAAGCTGGCCGTTGCTGCAGTGGTTACTAAACCCACTTGTAAGCCAGGGGGCTGATTATCAAGCAAGTTTGAAATAACAACTTTAGCGGCATCAAAGCGACTGGGTTCTGCGTCGTCGGCACGCATACTGCCTGAAATGTCGAGCACAATCATTAGCCGATCGGCCCTAGCGGGCAGGCTGACTTGTACTTGCGGTCGAGCAATCGCGATGAGCAAAGCGGTTAACCCAAGAGTTACCAGCACACCACTGACAACATTCCACGTATCTAAAGATTGTTGACGGCGTAAATAATAATAAACAATTACACCTGCAGGCAAGATCAGTAGCAGCCACAGTAAGCTGGGCCAAATGAATTGAAT
>JBDNHM010000208.1:0-6305 GCA_041688825.1 Burkholderiaceae bacterium
TTAGTAAACGATACGGCCTTTATTTGGTTGTCTAGCGAGGTTTGGCTTCAGCTCACAGCCATGTGGCTTTGGCGAACGCTTATTTATATTGCCGGTATAGCAAGTTTATTGTTTGCGTTGTGGGCGAATATTTTGTTAGGTGTTGCGTTACGCGGTCAGTGGTTGCGCCGTCATGTGAACAAAATTATTACCCCTGCCCACTGGCTTGGTTTGTATGCCTTAGCAGCGGTTGTGGCCACACTTATCACGGCCGGCTTGGCGCCTATCACTTTTAATTATTGGCATTTGATTTTGGTGTTTCCGTTTGCGTTGTTTCCCGTTTTATTGCTTTTACGTTTGATATTTAAAGTGTACCCACACGCCTTAAAAGGGGCAGGGTTGGTTGTGTTAGCCTTTTTCATTTTCGTCAATATGATTGTTGCAAACGACAGCCGCAAATTTTCTCATCATGCCAGTTACCATCAACAGGTAATTGAATATGTGCAAAAGACAGTCGTGCCCAAGTAAAGACGTCATGTTGTATGGGTAAACCCTGTGAAATTTACTCATAAAACAGGCTTTACCCCTGCTAACATTAGTTAAGGTTATCCCTTCTTATTTAAGCGCTTAAAGGACAATAAATGAAATCATTACGATATGTTGCGTTGGCAGTATGTTTGTCAGTCGCAAGCGTGGGCGCCCACGCCCAACAATTTATTAATATTTTGACCGGTGGCACCAGTGGTGTTTATTACCCAATGGGTGTTGCCTTATCGCAAATCTACGAAAAAGCCATACCAAACGCTAAAATCGCGGTGCAATCAACTAAAGCTAGCGCAGAAAACGTCAACCTCGTTCAAGCCGGTCGCGGCGAATTAGCTTTTGCATTGGCCGACACCGTTTCAGCTGCATGGCAGGGTGACGAAGAAGCGGGCTTTAAAACTAAACTAGATAAATTACGGGGTATAGCGGGTATTTACAGCAATTACATTCAAATCGTCGCGTCAGCTGAGTCAGGTATTAAAACTTTGGCTGATCTAAAAGGTAAGCGTGTGTCAGTAGGTGCAGCCCGTTCGGGCACTGAACTAAATGCCCGTGCCGTTTTAAAAGCAGCGGGGATCACATATGCCGATTTAGCTAAAGTCGAATATTTGGGTTTTGGTGAATCAGTTGAGTTGATGAAAAATCGTCAGCTTGATGCAACCTTGCAATCAGCGGGTTTAGGTGTGTCGTCAATACGTGACTTGGCTAATTCTGTTCCGATTGTGATCATAGCTGTACCTGAAAGCGTTGTCGCCAAGATCAACGACCCGGCTTACATTGCGGGTGTGATTCCAGCGGGTACCTATGAAGGTCAAACTCAAGCTGTACCTACTGTTACCATTCCTAACGTGTTGGTTACCAATGCAGCCGTGAGTGACGCGGTGGCATATGAAATGACTAAATCACTGTTTAATCATCTGCCACAATTAATTGCTGCACACTCAGCAGCTAAAGGTATTGACCCAGCGAATGGGCCTAAAACCCCTGTGCCTTTACACCCGGGTGCGATTAAATATTACAAAGAAGTGGGTTTAATTAAGTAATTAAAGTCTATTTTTTGTTAATAAAAAACCAGCTTGATTGATACATGCTGGTTTTTTTCTTTTTTTCTTTTGCATCCCCCTTTTAGATAAATAACATGTCACAAGCGACAACTAATATTGAACAAAACCCTGAATTCAAAAAACTCACAGGTTTTGTATTCTTAATCGGTTTTATTTTTTCAGCTTATCAAATTGCGATGGCTGCATACCACCCCCTGTCTTCACAAATTGTTCGCGTGTTGCATGTTGGTTTTTTGTTATTGATGATTTTTGTACTTTATGCCCCTAAGACACCGCAGGGTTCAGTGTTAAAGCACCCTTTAGGGCTCATTAGTTATGTTGCTGCCTTTCTAGGGTTCACACTTTCGCTATATCACTGGTATTTTGAACCCGACTTGGTCGCGCGTGCAGGCGAACCCACCATGGTTGATACCTGGGTGGGTGCCATCATTATTTTGTTGGTGTTTGAGGCCGCTCGCCGTGTGATGGGTTTTGCATTGCCTTTAATTTGTGCATCATTTTTCCTTTATGCCTTATTTGGTCAACAGTTACCGGGCATTTTTGTGCACCGTGGTTACCCCCTTGAGCAACTAATTGATCACCTCGGTTTTGGTACCGAAGGTATCTACGGCATACCCACTTACGTCAGCTCCTCGTACATCTTTCTTTTTATTCTGTTTGGTTCTTTTTTAGAACAAGCAGGCATGATTAAATTATTTACTGACTTTGCCATGGGTACGGTCGGCCATACACGCGGTGGCCCCGCTAAAGTGTCGGTGGTGGCATCAGGTCTGATGGGTACGATTAATGGCTCTGGCGTTGCCAATGTGGTGACAACAGGGCAGTTCACCATACCGATGATGAAACGTTTTGGTTACAAACCAGCCTTTGCAGGTGGGGTTGAGGCTACTTCAAGTATGGGTGGGCAAATTATGCCGCCTGTGATGGGTGCGGTTGCTTTCATTATGGCTGAAACAATTGGCGTGCAATACATTGAAATTGTGCAAGCAGCCCTGGTGCCAGCAATTTTATATTTTGTAACCGCATTCTGGATGGTGCACCTTGAAGCGGGGCGATTAAACTTGGTTGGTCTACCAAAATCAGAGTGCCCGAACCCCTGGAAAGCGGTTAAAGAAAGTTGGTACTTACTCTTTCCACTGGCGATCTTAGTGTTCTTATTGTTCTCAGGTTACACGCCTTTATTTTCTGGCATGGTCGGTTTAGCGCTTACAGCTATTTTAATTTTAGGTGCAGCCATTGCGCTTAAACTTAAAGGCATTGTTATGCGCTATGTCTTTTGGGTTGCATTAGGTATTTTTAGTGCAAGCTTTTTTAAATGGGGTATTACCTCAGTATTAATAATTATAGCTGCAATGTTAGCGGTGTTATTTTTTATTAAAGGTGGTCGAGACACCATAAAGTTATTGACTAAAGCAATGGTTGAGGGCGCTCATCATGCGTTGCCCGTCGGTATTGCATGCGCCCTAGTGGGTGTCATTATTGGGGTCTTGACATTGACTGGTGCAGCCACAACTTTTGCTAGTGCCATCATCAGTGTGGGCGAAAACAGTTTGATTGCCTCGCTCTTGTTAACCATGTTGGTTTGTTTGATTTTAGGTATGGGTATACCAACTATTCCAAACTACATTATTACTTCGTCATTAGCAGCCCCCGCTTTGTTAGAGTTGGGTGTGCCCTTAATTGTGTCGCATATGTTTGTCTTTTATTTCGGTATCATGGCCGACTTAACGCCCCCTGTTGCACTGGCTGCATTTGCGGCTGCACCTATCGCTGGTGTGTCGGGCCTTAAAATCAGTATTCAAGCCGTACGAATTGCATTTGCAGGTTTTGTTATACCGTTTATGGCGGTGTACTCACCGGCGTTAATGTTGCAAAACGACCCCACCATATGGGCCGTCATTTATATTGTTTTGAAAGCGCTCATTGCAATAGGCTTATGGGGTATTGCCTCGGTTGGTTTTATGTGGAACCCGGTCAACGCTTGGGTGCGTATTTGGGCTCTATTATCAGCAGCTTTGTTGATCGCCGCACTACCCCTTACAGATGAGCTTGGTTTGCTTTCTTCAGCGCTCGTGTTTGCATGGCTTTATTGGCAGCACCGAAAAATTAAAGCCCATGCTTCAACACGCGCGCAAGTTTAAGTTTTAGCGCCTTATATATGTCTATTTGCTTAAGCGTTGGTGCAGTGATTGTTTCAATTGCCGCCCAACAATTCACATTAAGCTGGACGCATTCAGTTGAACGTATTATTTGGCAAGAAGATTGGCGTGTGATGGATCAAACTTTAAGCCTTGTTGAGGCTCGCGTTCGCGGCAGTGGTGCAGGCATGGAGGTGCCTGAAGGCGCGGTATTAAAAGAGGGGGTTTGGCACTATTTTGCATCGCGCGATGTGCCCGCTTTGAACCTAACGATTTCACCATTTGGTCGCGATGAGTATCAAGTATGCCTTCCCGTTAGTGGATGTGAGGCTATACCAAATATTTTAAATCGCTTCGATTTAAAACCTACTGAGCCGAGCTACGTTGTTAAAGTGGCGCCTTGTGAGATTGAGAGGCGCCACCCCTTAAAAAAAAATTAAGATGCTAAACGTGCATTGCCAGGAAAGAGCACTTTGCGTGACTCTTCGTCCATTTCTGCTTTAAATGTGAACTGAGCTTTTAAGGCTTCGGCGCGTTGTGCGGCTGGCCTAGCGTTAATGCTGTCAAGCCAACGTTTAATGTTAGGTAGTTTTTCCCATGCCTCAGCACCGAGTACAAATGGTATAACGCGTGCCCAACCCCAAAGCGACATATCAACAATAGTGTATTGATCGCCCATAATATAGAGTTGGTTTGTCAGGCGTTCTTCAATAATATTCCAATGACGCCAAGCTTCAAAATCGTAGCGGTTAACGGCATACTCTTTTGGCTCGGGGGCGAAATGTTTGAAGTGCACATATTGGCCGCTGTAAGGGCCAATGCCTGTTGCAATAAACATTAACCATGAATACATTTCAGCTTTGTTGTCAGGCACAAACTGACCCGTTTTTTCAGCCAAATAAATCATCATGGCATTACTATCAAAAAGACGTACGCCATCATCGGTCATGGCAGGTGTTTTTGCGTTGGGGTTTATTGCCTTAAACTCTGCTGAGTGCTGTTCACCTTTGCGTGTATCGACCGGTACCAGTTCGTAAGGCAGGCCCGTTTCTTCTAAGTAAAGTGCAACTTTGAGCGGGTTTGGAGAAGGGTGGTAATAAAGCTTAAGCATTTGAAACCTCTTTTTATGAGTTTTTAATATATAAAAATGTATGAGTAAAAAAATACACTGAATTACTCAGTGAAATCACTGAATGTTTAGTAAGATCTAAATTGAGTGCAGTCAACTATAAAACGTACCACAAATAATAACGCTGCTAATAAAAAAACGAGCTTAACTTGACCGTTACCTATCTTAAAAAAGCCATAAAAGCCCCCGCAGCAGAAGACGCGACCACCCGTGAAACCGTTTCGCGTATGTTGGGCGAAATTGAAGCCGGTGGCGAAGACGTGGCTCGACGATATGCAAAAGAGTTTGATGGTTGGGAACAAGAGATCGTGATGTCTCGCGAAAACCTCGAGAAAGCGATTAAAACGGTTCCCGAAACCGTTAAAGATGATATTTGTTTTGCACGCGACCGCATTCGCGACTTTGCCCAAAGACAGCGCGATTCCATGCAAGAGTTTGAAGTTGAGTTGCTGAACGGTTTAGTGGTTGGCCAACGCATTGTGCCTGTTACGACCGCTGGCTGTTATGTGCCGGGTGGACGTTATGCCCATGCAGCATCGGCTTTAATGAGCGTTTGCACCGCTAAAGTAGCCGGTGTGCCTAATGTTATAGCCACCTCACCGGGTCACCATCAACAAGGCGTAAACCCAGCTATTTTGTATGCCATGCATTTGGCAGGTGCCGACCAAATTTTGACACTCGGTGGCGTGCAAGGCGTTGCAGCCTTAGCGTTTGGCTTGTTTACGGGTTTACCTGCCGATATGGTGGTGGGCCCTGGCAATCGTTTTGTGGCTGAAGCCAAACGTATGTTGTTTGGTCGCATTGGTATTGACGTGGTGGCGGGCCCAACCGAGTCAATGGTGGCAGCTGACGAAACGGCTGACCCCGCAATTGTTGCAGCCGACTTAATGGGCCAAGCTGAGCATGGCCCCGATTCACCCGTTTGGTTAGTGACAACGTCACGCGAGGTGGGTGAAAAAGTGATGGCTTTGGCGCCAAGCATTATTGCTAGCCTACCTGAATTGGCGCGTAACTCAGCGACAGCAGCTTGGCGTGATTACGGTGAAGTGGTGTTGGTTGATACGCGCGAAGAAATGGCTCAAGTTTGTGACCAGTACGCACCAGAGCACTTACAAATTCAAGCGATTGATCCAGACTGGTGGTTAGCCAATTTACGCAATTATGGGTCATTATTTTTGGGCGAAGAAACCACCGTTGCTTATGGTGATAAATGTTCAGGCCCCAATCATATTTTGCCAACCCGCGGTGCGGCTCGTTACTCAGGCGGCTTAAGCGCCAGTAAGTTTTTGAAAGTATTAAGCTATCAAAAATTAAACCGTGCGGCTTGTAAAGTTATTGCACCTGTGGCGGCCCGTATTTCTAGATTAGAAGGCATGGAAGGCCATGCCATGACAGCTGACGTGCGTTTAGATAAATACTTCCCGAATGAGACATTCGATTTGGGTAAAACAA
>JBDNHM010000209.1:0-4218 GCA_041688825.1 Burkholderiaceae bacterium
ACCGGCAGCTCGAGGCTCTCGGTCATACTGCAAGACGATGGAGGGCATGCCGACCCAGGCGAAAAGCCCTTTCATATAACGATTACGTTCGTTTAATAACATAAGTGCATCAACAGCCCGCCGACTCATCAACCTGAAATCACCCGTATCAACTGGAATATTTGAATGGCTGGTATGGTTGAGCAATCGGTAAAAAAGGTGAGCGCTCAAGCGTTTGAATATTGACTCGCCCTCCCTTGAACGGCGCTGCATCAACACGACGTCTGCACCAGATTGCCAAGCTTGAACCATTTGTGGAATGAGTTCTGGCGGGTCTTGAAGATCAGCATCAATAACAATTACGGCATCACCCGTTGCGTGTTCAAGACCAGCTGTCAAGGCAGCTTCTTTGCCAAAATTACGGCTCAGCTTTACCAATTTCAAATCATCTCTGGTCTCAAGCATATTGGTAAGATAGGCGGCACTCTCATCATGGCTGCCATCATCAACAAATACAAGTTGGGTGTCGATTGGCAGTGCATCAAGAATAGGTAAGATACGTTTTAACAATACCGGCAACATGGTGTACTCGTTAAAAACGGGCACAACAACTGACAGAACCACGTCATAGTTTTTATTTACTGGTCGAATACAAGGAATAATCATAAAAAATTGACCTTAGTTAAATAATTAATAGTCACGGCCTTACTGATGGCTACTCAACTGAACAATGACAAGTGTGCGGCTTTAGATGAACTTCAGGGTGGTCCCTAATTTGTCTAAAGCCGCTATTCAATTATTTTCCCGTGTAGTTTGCAGCAATGAAGTTGCCTGGTGGTGTGAAAAACATATAGAGAGTTTTTTTGGTTTGATCTGTTGCTGCTGGGTTATTAAAAGAGACCTTCCATTCTTGCCCTTTTTTTCCAGCAACATAATCGATCGACGAATGCTTAATAGCCCCCCAACTTTTATCTAGTTTACCTTCTTTGAAAAGATAGTCTTTGCGTTGAGTTGCGCATTGAATGACAGTTGCCTCTGCTGTGGGCTTCGTGCCGTGAAAGTGACACCCATCTCCAGGCCCTGCAGAGGCAGCAATGGGTGCTAGTGTAAGAAGAGAGAAAATGGTGGTACGAATCAATGTTTTCATGATGTTTCCTTAACTTTTTTAAAGGGAATTTCGACTGCTATCGGTCGTATTTTTTATATCAAGATCTTCGTGGGCGTGGCTATGCTCTTCGATTGGGAAACGGAACGTTTCACCATTTACGTCATGTTGATAACCATGAAGTTGAGCGAAAAGTAAATAAACACCCGCTACGATTAACCCCAAGTTTGCTGCATAACTGAAGCGACCAAAGTGGGTTGTCTTTCTCCATAAAGAAAGCGCCCCAACCATTACCACTAATGCAGCAATCTGGCCAAACTCTACGCCCACGTTAAAGCTCAAAATTCTAAGAATCATCTGGGCTGGGTCTTCGCCAAGCGGCAACTGTTGCAGGCGGGTAGATAGGCCAAAACCGTGAAGTAAGCCAAAGACAAAGACTATCTTTAGTAAGTCAGGAGACTTCATGTTGAAATGTTTCTGAAAGCCTCCATTATTGTCAAAACCTTTGTAAATGACACTCACGGCAATGATTGCGTCAACCAACCAAAAGTTCCAAGTGACTTTGAAATAGGTTGCAAATATGAGGGTGATGCAGTGGCCAATGGTAAAGACTGTTACAAATTTAAAAATGTCTTTGATTGTTGTTAGAAAGAATACGACGCCAAACAAAAATAATAGATGGTCATATCCGGTCAACATATGGCTTGCGCCCAACCAAATATATTCCACGTAACCGCCATCAAGCATGCGCTGTCTGTCCTCTTCGCTTATGCCGTGGGCGATAGCGATTATTGGGAACAAGGCGAGCAAAAGTAACCCCAAACGATGGGGACTGAGGTATTTCATTAATATTCCTCAAAATATTCGATCACGGTGAAGCAGGCTAAGCCTGACTAAAAGCTCAGTGAGTTAGGCGAATATTTGAGGTGGGCGCAGAAGGCCGTCTAAGACAGTTGAAGAGGGTTCTTGAGGGTTAAACGTAACGTGCACATTTTTGGCTAAGTTAATTGTTAGTAGCTCAAAATGTGTGAGTAGTGCAGAATTTTGAAAATTGTCAGTGGCGTGTTGATGATCTGAGTTACTGCTGTTTTTATCAAAGTGAACAGCGAAAGCATCGTGGTGGTGGTGATCAATGACTTGATCGTGCGAAAAGTTTTGATGAACTTCATTTGACGCAATCGAGAATTGTTCGACTGCCGCCACAACCGAAAGTTGGCAACTTAACAAAATAGTTAATACAAAAATACGCAATTTACTCATCAATAAATTGTAAAGTAAATTAAAAGGCTTGCGTAGACTTTTATTTCGGCCGTGCTCAATAACCGATAAGGCAGCGCAACTTTTTTTTATGGTTTTACATTCCGAAAGAGCGTGAAGTAACCGTGTTCGGCAACCCGTTCAAGTTTAACCATTAATGATGCAGGTATTTGACCTAATTCTGTGGTTCTAATCGCAACGTAAGCCGTTCTTTCCTGCAGTCGGTCAGACAGTCCGGCAGTTGTCATTTCTAACTGCGCTTTGCCTTGGCTATAAAAAGCAGCAGAAAAGGGGCGATAACCAAAGTAGATCAAAGGCTGATCGGCATCTTTGTGTAACGTATAATCTTGAATGAGTGTTTTTGCTGAAAGATCGTTGCTACGACCCGTAAATGGCATGCTAACGTTAAAGCCAATAGCAACCACCATTGTGATCGATAAACCAAGCGCTAGGTTCAACCGAACTAGATTTTGATTCGCGCGTGTTGTGAGCCAGCCCCCAACAAGTAATGCCAAAGCTGGTATACCTGGCAAGACGTAGGGCCAAAGAACGTTACCAGCCATTGTAAAAAACACCGCTGGCATAAATGCCCAAAGTAGCAAATAGTTACGCCAAGCGACAGCTTTATTAGCGAGAGGTACCGTATGCGTGTCGATTGGCTCTGATACAGACCGAGATAACGCATCATCAGCGGACGCATCAAGCCGAATACCACGCGTTTGCCAAGCTAATATTGGAAAAAGAATTGTCCATGGCAGCACATCAGCCAAAAAAAACAGCCAAATGGTGCCATAGGGGAAGTCGTGGGCTGTGCCGTAAAGATCACCGTTCCAACTAGGTGTGATGAAGCGATTAAAGTGCTCGCCCACGATGAAATAGTTAATGAAACCTGGTGAACGTAGCTCAGCCCAAATGTACCAGGGTAGCGCTATCGCCAGAGTTAGCAAAACACCGCGAACCCACGGCAGATCTCGCCAAACGGTACGTAAATTACCAGAAAGCAAAACCCATAAAGCGCAGGGCAGTGCGGTGAGCACCACACCCACAGGGCCTTTGGCGAGCAGCCCAATAGCCAAACCGATAAACAGTAACCAACCCTCTGAACGGCGTTTAACAACGTCACCGTTCAAGCCATTCCAAAAACCCCGCATCGCTAGAGTTGTTCCTAGGACTAAAGCCATGTCCATCATGACCATGCCAGCCGAGACGAAGAAGAGAACAGAGCCCAACAGCAGGGCAATTGCGTAAGTCGCACCCGCATGGCTAATTCTGGAACGCATACCCCATATTATCCATAGCACCACCATGCCTGCCAACCAATGGGGCAAACGAGCGGCAAACTCATTGAAACCAAAAATTTTAAAACTCAGTGCCGTAGCCCAAAAGGCCAGTGGTGGCTTTCCCCAGAACGGCACGTCATAGGTGAACCAAGGCGTCACCCAGTCATTGAGCTCAACCATCAAACGGGCAATCTCACCATAGCGCGCCTCTGTTGTGTCCATCAACGGCGAAAAGCCGAGCAACACAAAACGCACAGCCGCCGCTGCAAAAATAAACCACAGAAGATTTCGATATGTCATGACCAAAATAGCAACTTAAAAAGAATAGAACTTAAGTTCACAGAACTAGGTATATTTTATATATGCCTGTTCAATACAGCTGAACGATACTACATTCAGTTATGACAAGGCTGATTCAAGTGTGATGTGCAGATAATGGAGTGTGACGCTGTTAAAAGTCAAATGCCTCGGGTGTGAATATTTTTGCTGGGCATTTAAACCCCATACTTTTTCGTGGTCTAGATATTGAATATCTTGGGGAATTGAAAGAGGTTTCGCTAGGGAAGAACAGGGAAGGGTAGTAAATTTGCCCCCCAT
>JBDNHM010000210.1:0-19593 GCA_041688825.1 Burkholderiaceae bacterium
AAGGTTGCAAAGGTTGCAAAGGTTGCTAAGTCGGTTAAATCTGCGCAGATTCCCAGCGAAGTTGAGGTTACCCATGGAGCCTATGCTAAGAAGTCCAGAAAAAACGCTGAAGCTAACGTCTTGGTTAAGCAGATCAATTCGACTGAGGGTTCAAATCTAAATCAGTCGAAACCTTATGAAAACAAACAACATAATGAACAAGCCATTTCTCAAGCCAACCTTGAGCAAAATGCTCAGGTGCAAGGTGAGGCAAACAGTGAATTTCGTTCTGAAGCCCCGCCCGAACTGAATTCAGCTGATTCAAAACCGCGTCACCGTCAACTTCGTACCCCATTTCGACGTCGTCGAAACGATGGTGCCCCTAGGTCACCAGCTTTAGATGCCAATGACTCAGGGTCGCAAGATCAAACTTTTGTTAGACGCCAGTCATCTAATTTAGAAAAAAATCTAGGTTCAGCTGATCAATTAAATGATGATGCACAATCACCTTCTACCGAAGATGCTGATTTGTCATACTTAAGTAAAACAGCGCGAACAGAACAACGTTTAGGTAAGTATTTACAAAGCGAATTATTAATGCCTAAGCTACACAAGCTTTTGGCTGATGCAGGCATCGGTTCGCGACGTGAAATGGAAGAGCTTATTATTGCGGGCCGCGTGTCTGTAAATAGTGAGCCCGCGCATATCGGTATGCGAGTGGGTGTTAACGATATTGTGAAGGTCAACGGTAAGCCGATCGCACGTCAATCGACTACCAAGCCACCACGCTTAATTATTTACCATAAGCCCGCTGGTGAAATCGTCAGTCACGATGACCCCGATGGGCGCGTCAGTGTTTTTTCACGCCTTCCACGTTTAAAAGTGGGTAAATGGTTGTCGGTAGGTCGACTCGATTTAAATACCGAAGGTTTGTTGATTTTGACTACATCGGGTGATTTATCGAATCGTTTGCTGCACCCACGTTATGGCAATGAGCGCGAATACGCCGTACGTGTGTTGGGTGAAGTAACTGATGACATACGTAAAAAATTATTAGAGGGTATTGCGCTTGAAGATGGAATGGCTTGTTTCGGTGTATTTGATTTTATTGGTGGGGAGGGCAGTAATCGTTGGTACCAAATTACCCTGCAAGAAGGGCGCAATCGAGAAGTGAGGCGCTTGTTTGAAGCGGTGGGCTTAACTGTCAGTCGTTTAATTCGTACTCGTTTTGGTGATATCGTTTTACCAACAACCCTTCGCCGTGGTCGCTGGGAAGAGGTTGAACCTAATTTGGTGTCAGCTTTGATGGTTCAGCTTGGCTTATTAAAAGACGAAGAAGACCCGGTCGGTCGTGGTGGCAAACGCCTCGTGCGTCAACCCATGAGCCATGATAGTGCGCTACCTCCAGGTTTTGGTACGCTTGAGCAAAATGGTTCACACGGTGCCAAAATAGGTCGCAAGGGCAACGTAACGGGTGGCAGGCCGCACACAGGGGCTTCAGGCAGTCTCAATTCTGGCAGTTCGCAGTCTGCTCGATTAACCGTTGGGGGTGGCTTTGCAAATGGTCACCCGCAAAATCGTCCAGGCGCTACGCGACCTGGTTCAGCAAGACCTGGCTCGCCTCACAAACCAGGTCAACCAGGAACGGGTCATACCAAGCCTTTTCATAAAGGTAAGCGCCCTTCAACACGGCCTTCATTTGAAGGGGTTTCGCCAAATGAGCAGGCGGGTGGTGCCGACTTAAATCAAGCGACGCAACCCAATGATCGCCCTAAGTTTGATTCAAGGTCTAAACCGCGTAAACCAAGGCCACAAGGTGCATCAGGGCAATTTACGACGCCTGGGCAAGGGCCTTCTAACAGCCCAAATAGGGGGCAAAACCCTGCGCGCGCTGCGGGCAGAAGTCTGGGTAGCGGCCCCAATAAAGGCCCTAGCAAAGGCCCTAACCGGAACCCTAATCGAGGGCCACAACAGGGTGGTGGTGCGGGTAAAGCGCAAAACCGAGGTGACGATTGGCAACCCAGTGGTGCCTCGGCACATGAATCGCGTTTGGGCTATTCTAAGAAATAAAATGACGACCTCTCTGGTTTAAAGGCAGTGATTTCATCATCAGAAAGGCTTTCAAGTCGTATTAAAATTATCGAAAACGGTTGTTTGGTTTGCTAGCTAACTACCCGAAAGTACAGATTATTTTTCACTTTGTGCTAAACTCTATTGCTAACTTAAGTTTGGCATTAGATAAATGTATTGAATAAATTTTAAATTGGCTCGTTCATTTAAATGGTGCGCCGTAACAAACGCATTTAAAAATCAGCTTTTATTTTTTCAACGTTTGTAATGTAAATTAGTATTTGTAATGTATGTACAAGTAATTATTATTTACACGGGCTGTTTTCAGCCCTTTTTTTTTGACGGTATGGCTGATCTTCTAACACTAACGCAACAAGCGCTCTCAGGCACCGACATTGAGTTGGTTGATATCGAGCGCGCGCCTTTGGGTGTATTGCGCGTCACGATTGACCATCCACAAGGCGTGTTAATTGAGCATTGTGAACAAGTTTCACGTCAATTGACTCACCTGTTTGAGGTTGAAAATGTTGATTATGGTCGTCTTGAGGTGGGTTCACCTGGGGTTGATCGGCCACTTCGTTCATTAGCAGATTTTGCACGTTTTATGGGTGAGCGTATTGAGGTTAAGCTCAAGCAGCCTATAGAAAATCAAAAAGTATTTGTCGGTCTACTGGGCCTGGCAACCGAAGGTACGGTGAACAGCGAGGGCGTACAAACCTTTACTGTCGAGTTTGAAGCCAAAAAGAATGATGTTCGTCTTGTTGCATTTTCGTTTAACGACGTCGATCGCGCCAAGTTGAGCCCCGTTCTCGATTTCAAGGGTAAAAAGCGATGAGTCGCGAAATTTTATTATTAGTAGATGCTTTGGCGCGTGAAAAAAACGTTACACGTGATGTCGTTTTTGATGCACTTGAAGGTGCTTTAGCCTCGGCTATGAAAAAACGGTTCCAAGAAAATGTTGATATTCGCGTCTCGGTTGACCGCATATCGGGCGGTCACGAGGGTTTCCGTCGTTGGCTTGTTGTGCCTAATGAGCTCGGCTTACAAGAGCCAGACCAGCAAGAACTGCTTTCAGATGCAATTGAAGTGGTTTCAGACATCGAAGTAGGCGAATATATCGAAGAGCCACTTGAACCCATTGAGTTTGGGCGTATTGGCGCACAAGCCGCTAAGCAGGCAATATTGCAGCGTATTCGTGATGCAGAGCGTGAACAGTTGCTGGCCGACTTTCTTGACCGGGGTGAATCAATTATTGGCGGTACGGTTAAACGAATGGATAAAGGCGACGCCATTATTGAAATCGGTAAAGTTGAAGCGCGTCTCCCTCGTAGCGAAATGATTCCAAAAGAAAATTTACGTCTAGGCGATCGTGTGCGCGCCTGGGTACTTCGTATTGATCGAAATGCCCGTGGTCAGCAAGTTATTTTGTCACGCACGGCCCCAGAGTTTATTAAAGAGTTGTTTGAAAATGAAGTGCCTGAAATTGAACAAGGTTTGCTTGAAATTAAAGGCGCCGCACGCGACCCTGGCGTACGTGCCAAAATTGCAGTCGTGACTTACGACAAGCGCATTGACCCTATTGGTACGTGTGTTGGCATGCGTGGTTCGCGAGTAACAGCTGTTCGTAATGAATTGGGCGGCGAGCAAGTTGATATTGTGTTGTGGTCTGAAGACCCTGCTCAGTTTGTAATTGGTGCATTGGCTCCTGCAAATATCGAATCTATTGTTGTTGATGAAGAGCGTAACGCGATGGATGTCGTCGTTGACGAAGAAAATCTACCTAAAGCAATTGGTGCACGGGGCCAAAACGTCCGCTTAGCTTCAGAATTAACGGGCTGGCAAATTAACATCATGACACCCGAAGAAAGTCAAAATCGTCAAGATCAAGAGCGCCAGGCTATACGAAATAACTTTATTGAAAAGCTTGACGTCGACGTAGAAGTTGCCGATATTTTGATCGATGAGGGCTTTACAGGCCTAGAAGAAATTGCTTACGTGCCCATGCAAGAGCTTCTTGAAATTGAATCGTTTGATGAAAACACCATTAACGAGTTACGAAATCGTGCTCGCACAGCGTTGCTCACTGACGCAATTGTTCAAGAAGAAAAAGTTGAGAGTGGTCAAAATTTATTGGGCTTAGAGGGCATGACCCCTGAGCTCGTCGCGACTTTAATCGATGCAGGTATTCAAACGCGTGACGATTTGGCTGAATTGGCGACTGACGAGTTGGTTGAAATGACCCACTTAGAAGAAAGCGCAGCAGCACAATTTATTACGCTTGCCCGGGCTCATTGGTTTGAAGATCAAAGCTAATTTCTTTTGATACTTCGCCTTCGTTTGACCGTTTTTGTTTATGCAGTGGCTATACACAGGTAAGAGAGAGTCTAATGTCGAGTAACACTGTTGCCCAGTTTGCAACTGAATTGAAAATGCCAGCAGAACTTTTGCTTGAACAGCTTCGCTCTGCGGGCGTGAAAGTCAGCTCGCCTGACGATGCCGTCAACGAGATTGATAAATCTCGTCTACTTGAATCGTTAAGGCGGTCTCATGGCGCAACTGAGGGTAAAAAAATTACCCTTACGCGTCGTGAAACGTCTGAAATTCGTCAAGCCGACGGGGCAGGGCGTTCACGCACTATTCAGGTTGAAGTGCGTAAAAAACGTGTATTTGTTAAGCGTGACATTACTGAATCTAACGATGATGCCACAGCTATTGCCGCAACCAATACCGCGACAACGACTGATTCTTTGTTGCCAGAAGCCTCAAATAATCAACTTGAGGGTCAATCTCTTAACGTAGCAGCTCACCCCACGTTGCCTGCAGGCGTTAATCAGGCAGCTGAAGACCAAAGCAATCATCAAAAAGAATCTCAAGATACTGCTATCCCAGCTATTCCAGCCAACGCAGCCAGCGGCACAAGTTCAAATGATGAGGCTGCTTCAGCCAGTGCGCCTACTAAAGACACCTCTACTTTATTAGCTAACGAGCTTCAAACGACAGCAGCTTCTGCTTCTGCTCAAGATGTAAATGTTTCGAAGCCAGCTCAGGTGGCACAAGAAGTTGCCGTACCGGTTGATCAATCGTTAAATAAAGCTTTAGAAACAGAATCTAAGGCAGCTGGTTCAGCACTTATTACAGATGCCCAGGCAAATAAATCGGTTAGCAAGCCACAGTCTGCAGTCCCAATACCGGCTGCAGGCAACAAAACCAGCATAGGTGCCCAACCAGCAGCACAAGCTGATGCCGTTGCAAAAACCGCTGCTGAAGCCGCGCCTGCGGTTGTAAAAAAACAAACGCGTGGCCGAGCACCCACTGCACCTATCGTTGCGCCGGTTGTATCGTCTGAAGCACGAGACGAAGCACGTCGTAAATCTGAGGTCGAGGCCGCAGCATTACGCGATATGCTTAACCGTCCTAAAAAAGTTGTCAAAGCACCTGAAGTAGAAGCACCTGCCCTAAAAGGCACGCTTCACAAACCTGCTGCATCTGCTAAAGGCGCCAAAAAAGAAGCGGTTGAGGCGGGTAAAAAAACAGTTAAAGCAGGTGAATTGTCATCAACTTGGTCAGACGACGCACGTAAAAAACCAGCGGGCAAGGGTGGTGCAGCGCCGGCTGGTCGTGATGGCTGGCGCAGTTCAGGTAAGTCAGGTCGCTCGGGCGGCCGGCGTGGTCGTGGCCAAGAAGAAGTGGTTCGTGAAGTCATACCCGTCGAGTTTATTGCACGTGAAATTCATGTGCCAGAAACCATTTCAGTGGCTGACTTGGCACATAAAATGTCAGTTAAAGCGGCTGAAGTGATTAAGCAGTTGATGAAAATGGGGCAAATGGTCACCATTAATCAAGTGCTCGATCAAGAAACAGCCATGATTATGGTCGAAGAATTAGGCCATACTGCGATAGCAGCCAAACTTGATGACCCTGAAGCATTTCTTGATTTCCCTCTTATAGAAACAGATGCTGAACTGATTGCTCGTGCACCGGTTGTCACGGTAATGGGTCACGTTGATCACGGTAAAACATCATTGCTTGACTTTATTCGTCGTGCCAAAGTGGCATCAGGCGAAGCAGGCGGCATCACCCAGCACATAGGTGCTTATCACGTCAAGACAGATCGCGGTATGGTTACATTTTTAGACACCCCCGGTCATGAGGCATTTACAGCCATGCGTGCCCGTGGTGCAAAAGCAACCGATATCGTTATTTTGGTTGTAGCAGCTGATGACGGTGTTATGCCACAAACTAAAGAAGCGATTCACCATGCTCGAGCAGCAGGTGTACCTTTGGTCGTTGCTGTTAATAAAATTGATAAGCCTGACGCTAACGCAGAGCGCGTGAAGCAAGAGTTAGTTGTTGAACAAGTTGTACCTGAAGAATACGGTGGCGAAGTGCCCTTTGTGTCGGTGTCAGCTAAAACGGGTTTTGGTATTGATGAATTACTTGAAAACGTATTGCTACAAGCTGAAATTTTAGAGTTAAAAGCACCGATTAAGAGCCCAGCGAAAGGCATCGTGATAGAAGCCCGACTTGATAAAGGTCGCGGCCCTGTCGCAACGATATTGGTGCAAAGCGGCACCTTGAATCGGGGTGATGTTGTATTGGCTGGTTCAAGCTACGGTCGCGTTCGCGCTATGCTTGATGAAAATGGTAAGCCCATTCAAAGCGCTGGCCCTTCAATTCCTGTTGAAATTCAGGGTTTGACCGAAGTGCCGGCCGCGGGCGATGAAATTATGTGTATGGTTGACGAGCGTAAAGCCCGTGAAATTGCATTATTTCGACAAGGTAAATTCCGTGATGTTAAGTTAGCGCGTCAGCAAGCCGCTAAACTTGAGGGCATGTTTGACCCAACAGTTGAAGGCTCACAAACGCTTCAACTGATTGTTAAAACTGACGTTCAGGGTTCACAAGAAGCTTTAGTGAATGCCATGCTCAAGCTTTCAACTGATGAAGTTCGTGTCCAAGTTGTGCACGCGGCAGTGGGTGGTATTTCTGAAAGTGACGTCAACCTCGCGATCGCTGCGGGTGCAGTGATTATCGGCTTTAACGTTCGTGCTGATCAGGCAACGCGTAAACTTGCAGAATCAAATGGTGTTGATGTGCGTTACTACAACATTATTTATGATGCCGTTGATGAAGTCAAAGCCGCTATGTCTGGCATGCTTGCTCCAGAGCGTCGTGAAGAAACGCTTGGCCTAGTTGATATTCGTGAGGTTTACACGATTTCACGAATTGGAACTGTTGCGGGTTGTATGGTGCTTGAAGGTTTGGTTCGTCGCGATGCTCAAGTACGTTTGCTGCGTGATAACGTCGTCACCTGGACAGGTCATATTGACTCGTTGCGTCGCTTTAAAGATGATGCCAGAGAAGTCAAAGCAGGTTTTGATTGCGGCATTACACTAAAAGGTAACAATGATATGAAAGTGGGTGACCAACTTGAAGTCTTTGAAATCAAAGAGGTTGCTCGTTCTCTGTAACGTCAAATGAAATCATGAGTCGACATAAACAAAAGTCAACAGGCGATCGCAACATTCGCCTGGCTGATCAAATTCAAAAAGACCTTGCGGTGCTTATTCAGCGCGAGCTAGATACCAAGCGGGTGGGTTTAATTACTGTTTCAGGTGTAGAGCTATCAACTGATTATGCCCACGCTAAGGTATTTTTTACTGTTATTGGTGCAGAACCTGAGGTTGCTTTGCAATCACTTCAAGACAAATCGGGTTGGTTGCACTCACAACTGTTTAAATTGTTGCACATACACACGGTGCCTACTTTACATTTTTTTCACGACCCGCAACTTGAGCGCGGTATTGAAATGTCTCGTTTAATTGATGAGGCAAATGCCCCATCTGTTTCGCTTCCTTTGCCTGAAGATCCTGACGTCCGGTCTTGAGCTGGCGTCTTTCTGGGTACACATCAAATGGCTAGAAAACGCGGGCAAGTGCTCGATGGCTTAGTTTTTCTCGACAAACCTGAGGGTCTGTCGAGCAATCACGCCTTGCAACGACTCAAGCATAAACTTGATGCACAAAAAGCGGGGCATACAGGTACTTTAGACCCCTTTGCAACGGGCTTGCTGGTCTGCTGCTTGGGCAGAGCTACCAAAATTGCTGGCCATATGCTTGATGCCGACAAAGGTTATTTAGCCACCATGCTGTTCGGGGTTGAAACCGACTCAGGCGACTTAACTGGGGTACAAACGCAAACAGCCCCGAGCAGCTTTGTTGAAATTGATCGTGCAACGCTTGAAGCCACCTTAAAAACTTTTGAGGGTGTGCAGTTACAAATACCCCCCATGACATCTGCTTTGAAACGTGATGGCAAACCCTTGTATGCCTATGCACGCGAAGGCATTGAACTTGTGCGCGAACCCCGTCAAATTACAATTCATCGTATTGAATTATTAGCCTGTGTAGGTAAAACGGCTTCTGTACATATCGAGTGCACAAAAGGCACATATATACGTACATTGGCTCAAGATATTGGTCGACAGTTAGGTGTTTTTGCGCACTTAATTGCGTTGCGTCGTACCCGCGTAGGCCCATTTTTGCTTGATCAAGCGGTTACGCTTGATGAAATAAACGAGATGACTGATGCTAAAAAAGTCATCATGCCAGTTGAAAGTCTTCCACCTGAATTACTTATATTTGTGCCCCAGCCAATCGCCAAAAGTGATTTGCCGGCTTAAACCTTAAAGGAAATTAAATGTCACGCGCTCTGCGAAATGTCGCAATTATTGCCCACGTTGATCACGGTAAAACTACTCTTGTTGATCAGTTGCTACGCCAGTCTGGTACCTTTGAAGATCACCAAGCACTAAGTGAACGAGTGATGGATTCTGGTGACATTGAGCGCGAACGCGGTATCACCATTTTGGCAAAAAACTGTGCCGTCAACTTTGAAGGTACACATATTAATATCGTCGACACGCCAGGCCACGCCGATTTCGGTGGTGAAGTCGAGCGTGTATTGTCGATGGTTGATGGCGTTTTGCTGTTAGTTGATGCGGTCGAAGGCCCCATGCCACAAACGCGCTTTGTAACGCGTAAAGCACTGGCTTTAGGCTTACGCCCCATTGTTGTGATCAACAAGGTTGATCGGCCTGGTGCGCGTCCTGAATATGTTGTGAACGCAACGTTTGATTTGTTTGACAAACTTGGGGCAACAGACGAACAGCTTGATTTTCCTATTATTTATGCATCAGGTTTGGCAGGTTACTCAGGGTTGACTGATGACGTTCGTGAAGGCGATATGAAGCCTTTGTTTAACGCCATTATTGAACACGTACCTACACGTGACGATGACGTTGACGGCCCATTACAGCTACAAATTATTTCGCTTGATTACAACAATTATGTTGGCAAAATTGGTGTGGGTCGTGTAATCCGAGGTCGTGTTAAGCCAGCTACTGAGGTAGCCTTTCAGTTTGGCCCTGACGCACCAGTTCAGAAAGGCCGTATTAACCAAGTGCTTACATTTAAAGGCCTTGAGCGTATCTTGGTTGATGAAGCCCAAGCCGGTGACATTGTTTTAATTAACGGTATTGAAGACCTTGGCATTGGTTGTACCGTAACCGATATTAACCACCCTGATGCCTTACCGATGTTGCGCATTGATGAGCCAACGTTAGTGATGAACTTCATGGTGAACACATCACCTTTAGCAGGTCGTGAAGGTAAATTTGTAACCAGCCGTCAATTGCGTGACCGTCTTGACCGTGAACTTAAAGCAAACGTTGCCCTTCGTGTGCGTGAAACCGATGACGACACGGTATTTGAAGTCGCGGGTCGTGGTGAATTGCACTTAACCATTTTGCTTGAAAATATGCGTCGTGAAGGGTTTGAGTTGGCTGTATCACGTCCTCGCGTGATGTTTCGTGAAGTCGACGGTGTTAAGCAAGAGCCTTTTGAGTTGTTGACTTGTGACGTAGAAGACACCCATCAAGGCGCAGTCATGGAAGAAATCGGTCGTCGTAAGGGTGACTTGCAAGATATGCAACCTGATGGCCGTGGTCGTACGCGTCTTGAATACCGTGTTCCTGCCCGCGGTTTGATTGGTTTTCAGGGTGAGTTTTTAACATTGACCCGTGGTACAGGTTTGATGAGTCACATTTTTGATGAATATGCCCCCGTGCGTGAAGGCGGTATGGGTGAGCGTCGTAATGGTGTGTTGATCAGCCAAGATAATGGTGCAGCCGTAGCTTATGCTTTATGGAAGTTACAAGAACGTGGCCGTATGTTTGTGTCACCTGGCGATGAGCTATACGAAGGCATGATTATTGGTATTCATAGCCGTGATAACGATTTAGTGGTGAACCCCATTAAAGAGAAAAAACTAACTAACGTGCGTGCTTCGGGTAAAGACGAACATATTGACTTAACAACCCCAATTCGTATTTCACTTGAATACGCCGTTGAGTTTATTAGCGACGACGAGTTGGTTGAAGTGACGCCTAAAAACATTCGTTTGCGTAAGCGTTACTTATCAGAAAGTGATCGCCGTCGTGGTTCACGCGAGTAAAAGAAAAAAAATCAAGCTAACTTTTTTAAGTTAGCTTGATTGAGTTGCCATCTAAAGAATGTGTCGCCTAGGCAAATACAACCTACTTCAAATACCACCAAGGTAAATACCGCCTAGGTAAATACCACCTAGTTCAAAGACCACCCAGCCTGGCTTAAATTCCACCTAGGCATACATATTTCATTTCAAGAAAATCATCGATGCCGTAAACAGAACCCTCACGCCCTAGGCCTGATTGTTTGACGCCACCAAAAGGCGCAACCTCGTTTGAAATAATGCCTGCATTTACCCCAACAATACCGTACTCAAGTGCTTCAGCAACTCTGAATATGCGACCAACATCGCGACTGTAAAAATAAGCAGCCAAACCAAATTCAGTGTTATTAGCTAATCTAATAACATCAGCTTCGTCGCTAAATTTTACTATTGGCGCGACAGGGCCAAAGGTTTCCTCACTCATACAAATCATGTTGCTACTGACATCTGCGAGTACCGTTGGTTGAAAAAAGCGCCCGCCGCGTGCGTCTGGTTTACCGCCCGTTACGATTCGTGCACCTTTAGCCAGTGCGTCAGCTAAATGTAATTCGACTTTTTTGATGGCATCATTATCAATAAGTGGCCCTGTGGTGACAGCATCTTCAAAGCCTTCGCCTACCTTAAGTCGGTTTTCAACGGCTTGAGCAAGTTTTTGCACGAAAACTTCGTAAACCGAATCATGTACATAGAAACGATTGGTACAGACGCATGTTTGACCTGCGTTACGGTATTTTGAAGCCATTGCACCGTCGATCGCGGCATCAATATCAGCATCTGCAAACACAATAAATGGGGCGTTACCGCCCAGTTCAAGTGATAATTTTTTAATAGTAGGCGCACACTGTTGCATCAAAATACGACCCACCTGCGTTGAGCCTGTGAAGGTCAGTTTGCGCACGACATCACTTGCGCAAAGTACGTTACCAATTTCAATTGAACGTTGACTATCAGCACTCAAAATATTCAGTACCCCTGGCGGAATACCCGCCTCGTGTGCAAGTTGGGCAAGCGCTAATGCTGACAATGGCGTTTGCTCAGCAGGCTTTAAAACAACTGTACAGCCCGCCGCTAAGGCAGGCGAGACTTTACGCGTAATCATCGCGCTAGGGAAGTTCCAAGGTGTAATTGCTGCACACACGCCAATGGGCTCTTTTAACACCAAGATGCGTGTATTAGGAATAGGTGACGCTATGGTGTCGCCCATGACTCGTTTAGCTTGTTCGGCGAACCATTCAACAAATGAGGCGCCGTAGGTGATTTCACCTTTTGCTTCTGCAAAGGGTTTGCCTTGTTCAACAGTCATAATGCGGGCTAAATCGTCAGCGTGCAAAATGATCAAGTCAAACCATTTACGCAATATGTTTGAACGCGCTTTAGCGGTTAATGCGCGCCAAGCTGGCAAGGCGCGTTCCGCAGCAGCAATGGCCTGTAAGGCGCTTTTAGGGCCTAAATTAGCAACGTGCGCAACAACAGCTTGTGTTGCAGGGTTATCGACTTCAAATAGCGACCCATCGTCAGCATTGACCCACTTGCCGTCAATGTAGGCTTGCGTGCGAAGTAATTCTGGGTGATTGATTTTGGCTGGAAAAGTAACTGGGTTCATTTTTTAAAATACCTTATTTTGGTAAAGAACTTAGACGATTTAAATCTTTTTTGTGTGTTGATGCAAATGATTCAATCATATTAACAACCTTGGCGGGGTCATCTTCGATCGAAAATAAATCAAGATGGTCTTTAGAAATCATATTATTGGGTAAAAGTTCGTCTTTGACCCATTCTATTAAACCACTCCAAAAATGGCTACCCATTAAAATAATTGGGCCTCTGGTAAGTTTACCCACCTGCATAAGTGTCAAAGTCTCGAATAATTCGTCTAATGTGCCGTAGCCACCAGGCAAAGCAACATAAGCCATACTGTGCATAAAAAAAGTGGCTTTTCTAGAATAAAAGTATTCAAACGATAAACTAACAGTCTGGTAGGGGTTGTTTTTCTTCTCAAACGGTAGTTTTATATTTAAACCAACGCTGGTGCCGTTAGCCTCAAAGGCACCCTTGTTGGCGGCTTCCATGATGCCGGGGCCACCGCCCGCAATCACGGCGAAACCGGCGCGGGCAAGTCGACCCCCAACATCTTGACTCAATGCGTAGTAAGGTGACGAAGGGGTAATGCGTGCACTACCAAAAACACTGACTGCAGGCCCTATATGACTGAGTGCTTGAGCTGCTGTGACTAACTCTGACATAATTATGGGTGCTTGTTGGGCAGCGGGTAAAATTAAATTTGGGTCTTGATTCATGAATAAAACCTTATTACTAGTAGATGGTTCAAGCTATTTGTACCGTGCATTTCACGCTATGCCCGACTTGCGTAACGCGCAGGGTGAACCGACAGGGGCAATTTATGGCGTGATTAACATGTTACGCAAATTAGCGCATGATTATCGCCCTGAATTTGCTGCATGCGTATTTGACGTGCGGGGCAAAACCTTTAGAGAAGAACTGTACCCTGAATATAAGGCACATAGGCCCTCAATGCCTGAAGATTTAGCACTGCAGGTGTTGGCCATTCACGATGTAGTAAGAGCTATGGGTTGGCCGGTCATTGGGGTTCAAGGTGTTGAGGCCGATGATGTCATCGCTACAATGGCTGAAATGGCAGAAAAACGGGGTTGGCATAGCATTATTTCAACGGGCGACAAAGACTTAGCGCAACTCGTGACTGAGCAAACCACTTTAATTAACACCATGAGTAGCGAGACGCTTGACCCGGCTGCCGTATATAAAAAGTTTGGGGTGCGACCAGACCAAATCGTTGATTACTTGATGCTGGTAGGTGATGCTGTCGATAACGTGCCTGGGGTAAATAAAGTAGGCCCTAAAACAGCTGTTAAATGGCTAGATCAATATGCTTCAGTTGATGCCATTGTGGCGCATGCTGCTGAGATTAAAGGCGCTGTGGGTGAACATTTGCGAGCTGCATTACCTCAGTTCGCACTGACCCGAGATCTGCTTACCGTGCGCCGCAATTGTGACTTATCAGCAGTCATGACAAACTTTGATGATTTGGCAATGCGGCCTAGTGATAAACAGAGTCTAACGAGCCATTATGAACGCTTTGGGTTTAGATCATGGTTACGTGAAATCACCCAAGAATCAAGTCGAGTTCCGACGGGTGACGCCCGCATCGCAACACTTGATAACAGTTTATTTGATCCGCTTCGTGCCTCGAGCCCATCTAACGGCAGTCTTATTATTCAATCACGCCTCACAGGCGCTGCTGAATCTGCTCACCCAGCAAATGCCCCTGCCCAGCCGTATTTACTCATTGAACAAGGGGCTATTATTGCGCAAGATTATCGTTGCATTACAACGATACAAGAGGCTAAGCAGTGGCTTGAAAAAATACAATTGGCAACGCTCGTTGCTTTTGATACCGAGACCACTTCGCTCGATGGTATGCAGGCTAAGTTAGTTGGTTTTTCAATTAGCATCGAGCCGGGTGTAGCGTGTTACATACCCATTGCACACCGCGGGCCTGACGCACAAGACATGTTGCCTAAGGCTGATGTTTTGGCCTTGTTTAAACCTTGGTTTGAATCGGCTACGCCTACAAAACTATTGCACCACGCAAAATACGATACACATGTGCTGGCTAATGAAGGCATTACCCTAGACGGTATTGCGCACGACAGCATGCTCGAAGCCTACGTGCTTGAGTCGCATCGTAGCGTTTCATTGCATGAGTTGTCGCAACGATGGTTAGGCTTGAAAGGCGCTACCTATGAGTCAATCTGTGGCAAAGGTGTTAACCAAATTGGTTTTGATGAGGTTGATCTTGAACATGCCACCCAATATGCCTGCGAAGATGCTGATTACACGTTGCGTCTTCATCTTGCTTTGTTCCCACAAATTGCAGCGATTAAATCGTTACAAACGATTTATGAACTTGAATGTCATGTCTCTAAAGTACTGTTTGAAATTGAGCGCCAAGGGGTCTTAATTGACTCGCAAGAGCTGGCAAAACAAAGTCATGGCCTAGGCCTTCAATTGCTCGCAATTGAACAAAAAGCATATGATTTGGCGGGCCAACCGTTTAATCTCAATTCACCTAAACAATTAGCTGAAATTTTATTTGGTCAGATGAAACTACCTGTGGTGCGTAAAACACCGGGTGGTACACCATCAACAGATGAAGAGGTCTTAACTAAGCTCGCCCAAGACTACCCCTTGCCACAAGTGTTACTCAGTTATCGGGGGTTGGCTAAATTAAAATCGACCTATACAGATAAGTTGCCAAAAATGGTGAATAAATCAACTGGTCGCGTTCATACTCATTACTCTCAAGCGTCGGTTATTACGGGGCGTTTGTCTTCGTCAGACCCTAATTTACAAAATATTCCGGTGCGCACACCTGAAGGGCGGCGAGTACGTTGTGCGTTTATTGCAGCGCCTGGTTGTCTATTAGTATCGGCAGATTATTCTCAAATAGAATTGCGCGTCATGGCACATGTGTCAGGTGATACAGGGTTGCAGCAAGCCTTTGCTGCAGGTGAAGATATTCACCGCGCAACAGCCTCTGAAGTTTTTGGTACGCCTTTATCAGAGGTTACTGCCGATCAGCGTCGGTCTGCTAAAGCCATTAACTTTGGCCTCATTTATGGTATGGGGGCATTTGGCTTGGCAAATAACTTAGGTATTACCCGCGATGCAGCACAATCGTACATTGATCGATATTTTGCGCGATACCCCGGGGTCGCTCAATATATGGCTGAAATTAAAGCAAAAGCATACGAGCAGGGTTGGGTCGAAACAGTATTTGGCCGCCGTTTAGCTTTTCCTGATATTCAGGGGTCTGGTGCACGACGTGCCGGTGCTGAAAGGGCAGCCATTAATGCCCCTATGCAGGGCACTGCAGCCGACTTAATCAAAATGGCTATGGTCGTGATTTCGAAATGGTTAAAAGATCAAAACCTGAAAAGCAAAGTAACCATGCAAGTTCATGATGAACTTGTGCTCGAAGTGCCCGAGTTGGAATTTGAGTTGATCAAACAAAAAATACCTGAGCTGATGTGTAGCGTTGCACAGCTCAGCGTTCCGCTAGTGGCTGAGGTTGGTTATGGCCTTAATTGGGAACAAGCCCATTAATTTACAGGTTTTTTAAAGCAGCAATGCGTTGTTCTATGGGTGGGTGTGTTGAAAACAGTGCACCGATGCCTTTGCCACCACTGATGCCTGACGCTTCAAAGCTCTTAGGCAAATCGCCAGGTGTTAACCCACCTAAACGAGCCAAAGCCTTAATCATGGGCTCACGTGACTGTAGCAATCGGGCCGAGCCTTCATCGGCCCTAAATTCACGCTGACGAGAAAACCACGCCACAATAATACTCGCCAAAATACCAAAGATGATTTCTGAAACAATGACTGCTGCGAAGTAACCAATGCCAACACCACGATCATTTTTTAGAATAACGCGATCAACAAAATAACCTACCAAGCGGGCAAAAAACACCACAAAAGTATTCACTACGCCTTGAATTAAGGTCAAGGTAATCATGTCGCCATTGGCCACGTGAGCGATTTCGTGACCCAAAACTGCCGTCACTTCTTCGCGTGTCATGCTTTGCAGCAGACCTGTCGAAACAGCAACTAAGGCGTTGTTTTTGAATGCACCTGTTGCAAAGGCATTGGGTGCACCGTCGTAAATGGCAACCTCTGGGTAACCAATTTGGGCGCGATCAGCCAGCTGGTGAACCGTTTCAACTAACCAGCGTTCTTCTGCGTTTGCGGGTGCTTGCGGGTCAATAATGCGCGCTTTTGTTGACCACTTGGCCATTTTCTTACTGATTAAAAGCGAAATGATGGCACCACCGAAGCCAATAACGGTTGAAAAAACCAGAAGCATTTCAATATTTAACCCTTGGGCGGTTAAAAACCGGTCTGCGCCTAAAAGATTTAAAACGATACCCAACACCACGATCACTGCAAGGTTGGTGGCGAGGAACAGAACAATACGTTTCATGAACTTTCCTGAAAAAATTAAGTAAAAAAGAGTCTAAAGATATCGTGATATTTGGCGTTTTTTAAATGACGCGAAAAAATTAAATTACAAAATTATAATGTCTATGACAGCTTAATCATCAGATTGTTCCCGCATCATTTTGGCATGCCATTCATGAAAATGCTGCATGCCATCCTCCATGGGTGACTGGTATGGGCCTGTTTCCTCTTGACCGCGGGCGAGCAAGGCTTTACGGCCAGCGTCCATGCGTTCTGCAATTTCATCATCTTCAACTGCCGTTTCCATGTAAGCCGCACGCTGGGCTTCAACAAATTCACGCTCAAAAGAAGCAATTTCTTCTGGGTAATAAAATTCGACCACGTTGATGGTCTCTTGAGCTGACACGGGGTAAAGCGTTGAAAGTACGAGTGTATGTGGGTAAAGCTCAATCATATGGGTTGGAAAGTAAGTGACCCAAATCGCCCCAAAGTTGGGGGCTTGACCTTGGCGAAACGAAAGCAACTTATCATGCCAAACACGATATGCATCAGAACCCGGCTGTGATAGTGCTCTATGCACACCGACTCGTTGCAGGCTAAATTGTTTGCCAAATTCCCAGCTTAAGTCGTCGCAGCTGACAAACTGACCTAGACCCGGATGAAAGGGCTCAACATGATAGTCTTCTAAGTAGACCTCAATGAACGTTTTCCAGTTGTAGTGGCACGGGTGCACTTCAACGTGATCAAGCACATAATTAGAAAAATCAAACTCAGGGCGCTTAAACAAGCTTGCCATGTCAGCAGATGGGTTGCGTTGCCCCTCAAAATGTAAACCGTGGCAGTTATTTAGCGTAAATCTTTCAAGGTTTAAACAAGGGGTTTGAGGGAAATGTGGTGCACCAAGTAGCTGGCCCTGTGTGTTGTATGTCCAGCGGTGCAAAGGGCAAACAATATTGCCCCCAGTTTCAGATAAATTACCTGTATTTGATGCCGCTCGATTACCCCAGCCTGATTGATTGCCCAGCATTAAGCCCTGACGGTGACGGCAAACATTAGAGACCAACTCAAGGCCTGAGGGGGTGCGAACTAAAACTCGCCCCATGTTTTCTTGGGTGAGTGCACGCCAATCACCCACTTCGGGCACACTTTTTTCATGGCCAATGTAGAGGCTTGACGGGGTAAAAATTCGTTTTCGCTCTAAAGCAAGCTGAGCATCGTCAACATAACTGGCAAGCTTAGGCTGTGAGTTAGCTGGTGCTAGGTGCTTATTTCGACCCATATCGGACATGATTCCCCCCGCAAAGAAAAAAAAAGCCAGCAAGCATATCGAGCTGGCGCGAAGAAAAATCGGACTCACCGATCTATTTCAATTAATTGTACCCCAGCCGACATGGGGCTTCTTTGATCCCTTACAATATCTCTGGCTATGATGTGTATGTAAACTGATAAGAAAGGAACACTAAAGTGCCTGCTAAACCCGCCCAATCTACTCAACTTTCTCAGGCTACTGAGTTACCCTCAGACTTTGAGTCTGCTTTGGTTGCGCTCGAGGCACTGGTTGCCAAAATGGAAACAGGTGATTTATCTCTTGAAGCGTCACTTGCATCATATGAGCGCGGTGTTGCATTATCAAAAATATGCCAGGAACAACTTTCTAAGGCTGAGCAACAGGTTCGTATTTTAGAGGCTGATTTATTAAAGCCTTTTTCGGGTGATAACGCCTTAACATCTAGTTAAGTATTGATATGCAATCAGATATGTCATCACAACCAACCGATATTTTTTCTGCCAAACCACAAACTAATCTTAGCAATCGAGCGCTTTGGTTTGATAACTGGCTGGTGGCGCATCAAAATCAGGTTGAGCATACACTTGATACGCTTATGCCCCGAGCCGATACCGTTCCAACTGATTTACATCAAGCGATGCGTTGGGCCGCTCTAGGTGGCGGTAAGCGAATTCGTGCTGCACTGTTGTATGCTTCGGGCCAAGCGTGTTGCCAATCTCTTGATTTGCCGATACAAAATAGTTTAAATGTTGCTGCGGCTGCAGTTGAATTGGTGCATGCCTATTCTTTAATTCACGATGATTTGCCTTGTATGGACGACGACATTCTGCGTCGAGGCAAACCCACCACTCATGTAAAGTTTGGCGAGGCAGTTGCTTTATTAGCGGGCGACGCCATGCAACCTTTGGCATTTGAATGGTTGGCTCATATGCCTATTGCGCCCACTTTAACTGTGCAGTCAGTTCAGTGTTTTTCAACTGCATTAGGCAGTTTGGGTATGGCAGGTGGTCAAGCAATTGACTTGGCGTCAACTGACAAAAAACTTAATGAAACTGATCTAGCGCACATGCATCGTCTAAAAACCGGTGCTTTGCTTGAGGCCAGTGTTGCGCTAGGTGCGATCATCACGTCTGCTAACGTTAAGCAACAACAGGCTCTTAAAATATATGCCCAAGCAATAGGTTTGGCGTTTCAAGTGGTTGACGATGTGCTTGACGCGACAGCCAACACGGCTCAGTTAGGCAAAACAGCGGGCAAAGATGAACATGATCACAAATCAACCTATGTTAGTTTAATGGGGGTTGATCAAGCTCAAGCTTTTGCCGTTGCTTTATATGATCAAGCCGTTGCAGCGATTCTGCCGTTTGGTGAACAAGGTGTAGCATTAAGAGGCTTGGCATATTTTATTGTTTACCGTTCTCATTAAAGTTAATGTTTTTGTTAAATTAAACGTGAAGTGAATTTCAAGTAAATTTTTGTATTGAGGTTGTTTTGGCATGACAGAAGCACGCTTAGCGTCAATTAATTCACCCCAAGCCTTGCGGCAACTTGATCGCAAAGCACTCGAACCGCTTGCGAATGAAATGCGGCAATATCTGCTTGAGTCGGTGTCGCGAACGGGGGGGCATTTGTCGTCAAATCTTGGCACTGTCGAGCTCACCATCGCCCTCCATTATGTGTTTGACACACCGCATGATCGTATCGTGTGG
>JBDNHM010000211.1:0-2507 GCA_041688825.1 Burkholderiaceae bacterium
ATGCTCAGACGAATGAAGAGGTTCAAGAAAAGCCTAACCCTTTGTCTTACGATCAAGGTTCATCTTTAGGCGAGATGCTTGCGTTTGAAAAAAATATGGCCACCCGACTCACTCATTCATCAAGTAAAGCGATGCATTTGTCTGACCAAAACGAAAACAAAGTGTTGGCAATTTACGGTGTAGGCAAAAAACTGATGACAGATGTCGAGTTTCAAGGTCAACGATATCAGTTTAAACAGGGTCAGAGCCAAGCCATTCAATCACGCATCTTACCTCGACAACCTACACCGACATTGATCACAATTAAACCTCCATGTGTCAGACTGAAATTTCAGCGTGTTGAACATCATTTTTGTTTGGCGGGGGCACTGCCGTGATTTGGCCTTATTTGTCAGATCGCGTTGCACAACCGTTTCACACCACTCAGTTGACACATCCAGTCGTTGATCGGGTTGCTTTGTCAAAAGTGGGTATACAAGAAGACCTGCCAACTCAGTCTGTTGACAACATTAAATTATTATTTGATCTGCTTTCTATTGATCCTCAGGGCGTGTCTGATCATATGTGCCCAGTAAGGTTAGTGTCTGGGCATTGTTTGGTTTTAGTGGCTCAAGAAAACGCACAAGATGATCAAACGCATGCAACGGTAGAGCTACTAAAATCACACAGGTTGCAGCTATTCGAGCCCCCTATTGTCGTGGTCACCCCTTCATTTTTGGGCGCCTTGAACCGGCATTTACGTAGCCCAAATTTACGGGCATCTGAAGGTGCTCAACACAATAGCAAAGCACGACATGTACTATTTGCAATTTTAGATGACCTCGTAAAGTGGGGTCTAAAACATGGTGCAAGTGATTTGCATTTAAATGTTAGCCCTAATAAAAAACAGTCAAGCGTACGGTTCACTGTGGCAGGTTTATACGTGAAGCCGCATGACTTTCAAGATATGACGGCTCAGGTCATGCTTGAATTATTAGGTGTTATTTGGATGAGTATACAGGGTGGTAACGGCGCAGTTTTTGATCCTCATCGAGAGCAACAGGGGCGTCTGACAAGAGTGATCTCAGGTCATACTGTTCTGCTACGGTGGGCATCTATTGCGACTGATAGTGGGCCTTCAGTGTGTTTGCGCATGTTGGGTAATCAGTCTTTAAGCGATCTCCCTACGTTAGAAAGATTGGGGTATTTTTCAGATCAAATTCAAGCGCTTCGACGGAGTAGATTGTCTGATGGGGGTGCGGTTATTTTTGCTGGTCTAGTGGGGTCGGGTAAGTCTACAACGTTAGCTTCTCTGTTACGCGAACTGCCTAGTGATCGAAAACTCATCACACTTGAAGACCCCGTTGAGTACAGTATTGAAAATGCACTGCAATGTAGCGTGGCAGGTGCGTTAGATGAAGATACCCATACTGCGTTTGACCGAAAGCTTAAAGCAATTAAACGTAGTGCAGTGCAAGATTTATTAATTGGCGAAATACGTGATCAGGCGGGTGGGCGGGCATTTGCAGATTTATTACTTGCCGGTGTGAATGTTTACACAACAGTTCATGCGGCCTCAGCGCTACAAATTTTGAGTCGCTTAGCATCAAGCTTTATTGGGGTGCCTCGATCTATTTTAGCCATGCCAGGTATGTTGAAGTTGTTGGTCTACCAGGCCTTGTTGCCAAAATTATGTACGGTTTGTCGTCTGACAGCTGAAGATTGGTTAGCTCAACCTACGCATCAGTGTGCTTTGGGTTTTACCCAAGATCATGACTCAGCCTTTAAGTGGCTTGTTAAATGGTGTGCACAAGAGCAAGTTGCGTTGAAAGACATTCGGTTTAGAAACCCAAGCGGTTGTCACCAATGTTTGACACAGCTCGGTGTTTATGGGGCAGGTTATTCAGGCCGTACTGTTGTTGCTGAAATTATTGAGCCCATGCGTTTAAAGGGGTTTGCGCAAGCTATTGAGTCTGAATCAATGACGCAATTAATTCAATTGATTCACAACAATGTAGAGGCCTCGAAGATTAATCATCTGGTCAGGCAGCGTGGGTTACAAAAGGCCGCACAGGGTGACCTTGACCCCAGAGAAATTGAACGACGATTTGGCGATGGTTTATATGATTAACCTTAAACCCACTGTACCTTGGCAGGTTTGGTTTGCTGGTATGCAGTTTAGGTCTAAACGCTCACAATATTATGAATATTTGGCTGATGCACTGTCTACCTCACCTTCACACAGAACTTTATTAGATTTATTTGAAAAAGATGCGCGCCGACAAGGACCGAAAAGAGCAAGGGGCATTTTAACGCAGTGGTGGCTTGAACAGTACCCGCAATCTGGTGGTGACTTAAGTGAAACATGGCGAGGCAGTATGCCAAAGCATGAAAGGCTGATTGTTCAAATGGCGCAGGTGTCTGGACATACGGCGTTAGCGTCGTGTTTTAGACAATTGTCCGTACACCTAAATGTGATGCAACGTGCCAAACGTACGTTTTTAAGTATCAGTGCCTCAGGCTTAGTC
>JBDNHM010000212.1:0-15241 GCA_041688825.1 Burkholderiaceae bacterium
TAGTATCCGTCTTAATAAGCTTTCGAGCTCAAAGTTGTGCCTCTAAACCTGCTTGCCAGGTCACAGTTACCCTGAATTTTTAGGGTTCAATCGCTCAAACAGAGCATTCGCCGCCCCACCTAATGTGGGGTATGCCAGCACTCTTCGAGTGCATTACCGGACTCGCTTCGCAAAACTGCGTTGCGACAATGAATGGTTAACGAGCACTAAGCCAAACTTTGTCCATCGGTCACTTTTGACCCGAACGAACGGAGAAATCTATGAAATTAAGCAAACGCTTTAATCGACCTATACTTTCGCTATTGGCTGCAACCGCTATCACCGCACTAACAGGTGGTGTCGCCCAAGCAGCTTGCGGCCCCGTCACCATCGCCGAAATGAACTGGGCTAGCGCACAAGCCGCAGCCCGCGTTGATGAATTTATTCTCAAGCACGGCTATGGTTGCAAAGCTGAAACTGTACCCGGCGACACCATGCCAACAGCCACTTCCATGACAGAAAAAGGGCGCCCCGATATTGCCCCAGAATTATGGATGAATTCTGTCAAAGAGCCCATTGAGAAAGCTGTGACAGAAAAACGTCTCATCATTGTCGGCGATGTACTGGAAGACCCCGCTAAAAACGCCGGTGAAGGTTGGTGGGTACCCACTTACATGATTGAGAAAAACCCAGAATTAGCCACCATTGAAGGTGTGAAAAAAAATGTAGCTTTATTTAAAGACCCAGAGGACCCCAATCGCGGTCGTTTAGTGGGTTGCCCAGCTGGGTGGGCTTGCCAAATCTCAACGGCAAATTTGTTTAAAGCTTTTGACATGCAGAAGGCTGGCTTTAACTTAGTTGACCCCGGTTCAGGTGCAGCCTTATCGGGTGCAATTTCTAAAGCTTATAACCGTCAACAGCCTATCTTGGCTTATTACTGGGCTCCGACAGCTTTGCTGTCAAAGCTTGACATGACACGCGTTGACTTAGGGCCTTATGACCAAAAAACTTTTGAAGCGTGCATCGCTTTGGTCACATGCACTGACCCCAAGCCCAATAACTTCGCCGTGTCTGAAATTAAAACGGTGGTTTCAAGCAAATTTGCCGACACTCAACCTGAAGCTATGGCGTACTTGAAAGCCCGCGTTTGGCCCATGAAAGACTTTGGTGCCGTTTTGCAATACATGCAACAAGAGCAAGCTAATGGCAAAGATGCTGCTATTTACTTCTTGAAAACCTACCCAGAAACATGGAAGAAATGGGTTTCTGCAGACGTTGCGGCAAAAGTTCAAGCCGCACTTTAAAGTCACCCCGAGTGTCAGGCTGGTAATCAAAAACACCCGTTCTACCGCAACGACTCACGAGGCCATTGCGGTAGATAGGGGTTACTTTTTAAAAATAAAAAAAAGAGGCGATATGTTCTGGTCTTCTACTTTTCCTCAGCTCAATGCTGACACATTGCGTGCCATATCGCGCGCAATTGATCGAGGCTACTTAAGCTTCTCACGCGAGTATGGCGCCGGCATTGAGGCCTTTTTCAACCCATTACTTCATTTTTTAGTATGGTTTGAACACATTCTGCTTGACTCACCTTGGTGGATCATCTTAGCTGCCATCAGTGGTACAGCCTACCTCGCGTCTAAAAGCTGGAAATTGGCACTCGGTGTTTTAGCGTCATTAGCCGTTATAGGCTATTTAGGCATGTGGGACAACACCATGCGCACCATGGCAATGATTTTGGTTTCCACCCTACTGTCTATTCTTGTTGGCATACCCATTGGTATTTTTATGTCGCGATCAAAGCGCGGTCAAAACGTCATTTTGCCCATACTTGATGTGATGCAAACCATGCCTAGTTTTGTGTATTTAATACCCGTTGTCATGTTATTGGGCATCGGTAAAGTACCGGGTTTAATTGCTGTGGTGATTTATGCAATTTCTCCGGTTATTCGTTTAACCAACCTGGGCATTCGACTGGTTGATAAGGAAGCACTTGAGGCAGCTGACGCATTTGGCGCAAGCCGTTTTCAAAAGTTATTGCGGGTTCAACTGCCACTTGCGCTGCCCACCATTATGGCGGGCATTAATCAAACCATCATGATGGCATTGGCTATGGTTGTGATTGCATCAATGATTGGTGTCAAAGGCTTAGGTCAACCTGTATTGCAGGCTGTAACCAATCAATATTTTGCCTTAGGGCTTTTTAATGGCACCGCAGTGGTTGTGCTGGCCATTATTTTTGATCGCATCACCCAGAGTTTTGGCATGCGCTTACAGCGCCACCGCTAAGGAGATCGATAATGAGTGACAATATTATTTCAATTAAAAACCTATATAAAGTTTTTGGTAAAGATTCCAAAAAGGCCATGCAGTGGGTACACAACGGCATGGGTAAAGATGAATTGCTTGAAAAAACCAAGCATGTCATCGGTTTAAACAACGTTAACCTTGATATGGAAAGGCATCGTATTCAAGTGGTGATGGGGCTTTCAGGCTCTGGCAAATCAACACTGATTCGTCATATCAACCGTTTGATTGCCCCAACAGAAGGCGAAATCTGGGTTGACGGTCAAGACGTATTAAAACTAAGCCCCAAAGCATTGCGAGAATTTAGACGTTTTAAAGTGTCGATGGTGTTTCAAAAATTTGCCTTATTTCCGCACCGTACGATCAAAGAAAATGTAGGTTACGGTCTTGAAAATCAAGGCGTCGATGCTAATAAACTTAAAACCACTTGCGAACACTGGATCAACCGTGTCGGTTTAAGCGGCTTTGAAAATCATTACCCGAGCCAATTGTCTGGTGGTATGCAACAACGCGTAGGCCTAGCCAGAGCACTCGCTACCGATGCTGAAATCTTGTTAATGGACGAAGCTTTTTCTGCACTTGACCCACTGATTCGCACCGAGATGCAAGACGTCTTGCTTGATTTGCAAAACGAACTCGAAAAAACCATCGTGTTTATTACGCACGATCTTGATGAAGCCTTGCGTATTGGTGACAACATTGCTATTTTGCGCGACGGCGTTATTGTGCAGACAGATGACCCACAAAATATTTTAATGAACCCTGCTAATTCTTATGTTTCAGAGTTCATGAAAGACATTAATCGTGCTCGTGTGCTGCGGGTTCGTGCCATCATGAAACCGCTTGAACAAGGTGATAAAGGGCCAATCGTTAAAGGTAGCACCACCATTGAAAGCGCTTTACAAATATTGGCTGAAAGCACCAGTGATCGACTCATCATTACCGATCGTCGTGGTGAAAAAGTAGGGCATTTAACGATTGAAGATTTAATACGCGGTATGCGTCGCCCCACTTCGGCAGAAATACAAGCAGAAGCGCAGGCTGAAGCACAAGTTGATGCTGAAATACAAACTGAGTCGACAGCCCATTAGATGTCTTGGGCTGAGGCTGAGTCTGGAGTGAACCAGGTCATTAATTTTCCAGACTCACCCTGCACTTAAGCAAAACACAAGGGTACTTGAAAAAAATCACCCTAAACTCTATTCAATATAAGGTTTAGAATGATTCTTTAAACCTCGATTTTGATTTTATGCAACGCATTAAGTTGGTATGGTGGTTTATTTTTATTGGTGTCACCCTCACCTACTGGGTGAGCATAAATGCAATTGATCAAACATTAACACTGTGGGCACTTCGTAAATCAACGCTTTACTACACCGGCATTATGGCAACGGCCATGATGTCTTTAGGTGTGGTGTTAGCCATGCGGCTACCCGTTGTTGAAAATTTAATCGGCGGGTTAGATCAACATTATCGACTGCACAAATGGGTAGGCATTTCTACCGCCCTTTTTGCGTTAGCCCACTGGCTCATCAAGCTTGGCCCTAAATGGCTTGTTAAGCATGGCTTTGCAGACTCATTATCATTTAAAACACCAACAGACATCGTCGGTTTTTTTGCAGAAAGCAACCCCCTTTCACCCGCAAACAGTTTCGCCAAAGATTTAGGTGAATGGGCTATTTATGCCATGCTGGTCTTGGTTGTTTTAGCTTTGTGGAAGCGTTTTCCTTACCGTGCTTTCTTTAAAACACATCGGCTCATGGCCATTATTTACATTGCGCTAGTGTTTCACAGCGCAGTATTGTTTGGTGAAGTCGGTTGGGTAACCCCTGTCGGTATTTTCATGGCTATTGTGATGGCAATCGGTTGCGTATGTGCTGTCACGTCGCTTATGGGTAAAGTCGGTGCACGACATCGCACAACAGGCCGTGTGACCCACATTACCGAGCATTCTGAAGACCGCGTCTTAGAAGTACATATTGACTTAGGAAACGGTTGGCACGGTCATGAAGCGGGTCAGTTTGCCTTTGTAACCTTTGACCCCAAAGAAGGCGCGCACCCCTTTAGTATTTCATCACCTTGGCGCAACGATGGCGAAGTCGTATTTCATATTAAGGCATTGGGCGACTATACCTCTAAGCTACCCACCCACATTACTGCCGGTCAACGCGTTACGGTTGAAGGCCCCTACGGTCGTTTTAGGTTTGACCCCTATCCTGTTTTGAAAAAAATTGAATCTGATGTTCCCCACCAAGTATGGATAGCCGGTGGCATTGGGATTACTCCATTTTTATCACGACTGCAAATGATCGCTGAATCTACAAAATTAAATGGGCCTTCACAAAAAACAACAACCTTACCCATCACGCTCTACTATTGCACGCGTATTCATGATTCAAGCTTTGTGAATGATTTGCATCAGCTCAGTGAACAAGCGCACATCACATTGCACATGATTGTTTCAGGTCGAGATCAACCGCTAACAGCCGATCGACTTAAACGAGACATCCCCACTTGGTTATCTGCACATTTCTGGTTTTGTGGACCAGCTGGCTTAGGTCAATCACTTCGAGACGACCTTGTAGCCCAAGGCTTAAAAAGTAGTGATTTTCATCAAGAGCTTTTTGAGATGCGCTAACGCAGCGCTTCCTTTTTAAAAACATATCGTTATATACTTGAGTACATATCGATAATTGATGTCGATAACTGATATCAATATCTGAGTATTTAAACGACGGAACTTGTGATGAAGCGCTTTTTTGTATTGATCGTTTTAACCATAAGCATGTTGGGGGCTCAAGCCCAAACCTTGGTTGTTTCGGCTGCGGCCAGCTTAACCAATGCATTCACTGACATAGGTTCTGTGTTTGAAACAGAAAACCCAGGCATGACCATTCGCTTTAATTTTGCAGCCTCAAGCACCCTTGTTCAACAAATCAATCAAGGCGCCCCCGCAGATGTCTTGGCCACAGCCGATACCTACTCAATGAATCGTGCCCAAAAAGCCAAATTAATTAAAACGGCGACACGAATCAATTTTGTCGAAAATCAGCTGGTATTAATTACCCCAACTGATTCAAAACTAAATCTCACAACGTTAACTGACTTAAACAATGCATATGTCACTCGCATTGCAATCGGTAACCCAAACAGTGTGCCGGCAGGTCTGTATGCAAAAAATACACTCGAATCAGCTCAATTGTGGCAATACCTAGCACCTAAACTGATCATGGCTCAGAATGTTCGGCAAGCCACCTTGTACGTTTCACAAAATGAAGTCGATGCAGGGTTTGTCTTTTTAACCGATGCCAATACGGCAGGTAAAGCCGTTAAAGTTGCGTTCGTTGTGAATACACCCAATACCATTGTTTACCCTGCCGCCGTGGTGACCGGTACCACCCAGCCTGACATCGCTCAAAAATTTATACATTTCCTTAAAAGTGATGCGGCACAGAATATTTTCACCCGCCACGGTTTTAAATCGGTGACCCAATGAGTTCTTTTGAATTTGATTCAGCATTAATTGCGTTGGGTTTAACACTCAAAATATCGCTCTGGGCAACTGCTATTAATTTAATACTTGCTGTTGGCTTAGCTTATTACTTTGCAACAAGGCGCTTTGCTTTACGAAACACTTTAGACGCTATATTGACGTTACCCATGGTGCTGCCACCCACAGTTCTTGGGTATTACCTTTTAGTGTTATTGGGCCGACAAGGCCCTATTGGTGAGTTTTTAGAGCATTATTTTAATATTCGATTGATTTTTACTTGGCAAGGCGCAGTTATTGCAGCCGCCATCACATCATTTCCATTAGTTTTTAAATCGGCACGTGCCGCTTTTGAATCAGTCAACCCACAGTTTAGGCAAGCTGCAAGTAGCCTAAGCATTCATCATTTTTTTATTTTTTTTCGTGTCACGCTGCCCCTTGCATGGCGCGGCATCATGGCGGGCACGCTATTGGGTTTTGCACGCTCAATGGGCGAGTTTGGTGCAACATTGATGGTAGCAGGCAGCATTCCCGGTCAAACGCAAACGCTTTCAATCACCGTATACGAAGCCGTACAGGCTGGTCAAGACCAATTGGCCAATTTTTTAGTGATGCTTATTTCTATTGTGGGGTTTTTGATTTTAATCACCTCAAATTACTTGACCCCTCGCGGTATGAGAAACACTCATGCTTAGTACAAATGACAGTTCAAAAAACAGCTTAAATAACAGCTTAAATAATAGTTCAAGTGACCGTTCAAAACCAGCAACTAATAAAAATAGCGTTCGCGCTCAGCACCGCAACTCGAATCAGCCCCAAACGGTTTGGCAAATCGATCTTCAGCACACCTTGGGTCAAGGTGAAACACAATTCAATGTAGACATTCAGTTTAAAAGCACAGCACAACGCATTGTATTGTTAGGCCCGTCAGGGGCAGGCAAAAGTCAAACGCTCATGATGCTTGCAGGGTTGGTAGAACCAAAACAAGGGTTGATTCGTTTTAAAGAACGCGTTTTACTCGACACCTCAAAAAAAATATGCCTGACCCCGCAACAACGGCGCGTATCTTATATGTTTCAAGACTATGCGTTGTTTGAACATTTAACCGTGGCACAAAATATTGGGTTTGCACTCAGCAAAGGTTTATTTAACCCCAGTAGCAAACGTATTGACGATAAAGTTAATGTTTGGCTTGATCGTCTGGGTATGGCTGACGCCGCTTTAAAATACCCGCATCAATTATCAGGCGGGCAAAAACAACGTGTTGCGCTGGCTCGCTCGCTCGTGCATCAACCCGATGCGCTGTTACTTGATGAACCTTTTGCTGCGCTTGACCGTGACATTCGTGGCGAACTTAGAAGCTTACTGATCGATGTTCAGTCTGAACTCAACTTACCGATGATTTTAATTACCCACGACTCTGAAGACGCACAGGCTTTCGCGCAAGATACCATTCTAATCAATGCTGGCAAAATTGTTGGGGAATGAAACCTATTATGACTATTCACTTATCTGCCTCAACAGCATTGCAACAAGGTCAGATGTCGCCGGGCCAATCTAAACAATGGGTTTTAATCAAAGCTATTGCCATCACAGGCTCTATTACGCAAGCCGCCAAGGCCGTTGGTATGAGTTACAAAGCCGCGTGGGACAACATTGAAAAAATGAATATGCATTCAGCACAACCGCTTTTAACTCGGTCAACGGGCGGTAAAGGTGGGGGTTCAACACACCTAACCCCCTACGGCGTTAAATTACTCAAACGCTACGAAGACCTCAACCATTATTTAAATCGTTACCTCGATTTATTGAATCAGTACTCAACCAACCTTGAAACCGACATTGATTTAATTCACCTCTTAAATATGAAAACCAGTGCTAGCAATCAATTTTCAGGAAAAATCACACTCATCAAAACGGGCAAAGTGAATGATGAAATCACGGTTGCTATCAGCTCAAATACAAGCCTAGTGGCGTCTATTACCAGCCACAACGCGCAAGACATGCAGTTGGCCATGGGCGATATTGTGTTTGTTCTTATTCAAGCTTCTTCAATCATTGTGATGACTGGTATAAAAAAAGGTCAACTATCGGCCCGCAACCAAATGGCCGGCATCATCTCGGTTCTTAAACCAGGTGCCGTAAATGTAGAGGTAACGATAGATTGTGGAGATGGGCAAACGTTAGTCACCATGGTGACTGAACAAAGCGTGGCAGACATGAAACTTAAAAAAGGGGTGCCCGTCATCGCCGCTTTCAAAGCGGGCCACGTGATGCTAGGTAAATTAGCCTAGCATTAACCCTAAGCAGGCTTAAATTTATTGTTTAACACCCTCTTTTAAGCATTGTTTTTTGTATGGCAGGTCATTTTGAGGGGGCTTTAGGGCTCGATCGCTGTAAGATACTAAAACTAAATTTACGTATAAAAACTAATAAAAGACAAGACCCATGAAATCAAATCACATGACGCGTTACATCCTTATTGCCATGGTTTTAGGTATTCTTGTGGGCCATGTTGCTTTTTTGTGGGGTCACGACAACGGTTACGCTAAATCTTATTCTGAATACATTTCAATTTTTACAGACATATTTTTGCGCATGATCAAAATGATTATTGCACCACTGGTGTTTGCAACGTTGGCGTGCGGTATTGCCAAAATGGGCGATGGCAAAGCTATTGGCCGAGTGGGTTTGAAGGCGTTTGGCTGGTTTTTAATGATGTCGATTATCTCTTTATTGCTTGGTCTGATGCTGGTGCATCTTTTTCAACCCGGCAGTGGCCTTCATATGCCTATACCCGAGGCTAATGCAGCAACAGGCCTTTCTCACGAGGGCAAAGGTCTTGTGAATTTTGTACACCATATTTTCCCCACTAGCATTTTTGACGCTATGGCGAAAAATGAGATTTTGCAAATTGTCGTGTTTGCTCTCTTTTTTGGTGTGGCGGGGGCTTCAATGGGTCAAAAAGCAGAACCCTTTTTTAAAGCACTTGATATTTTGGGCCACATCATGCTCAAGATAACCACCGCAGTCATGAATTTTGCACCGGTGGCCGTATTTGCAGCCGTGTCATCTGTCATAGCACTTGATGGCTTGGGTGTACTGATGACTTACGGCAAATTTTTACTTAGTTTCTACATTGCCATTTTAATTCTGTGGGGCGCTATATTTTTAGCGGGTTACATCATGCTAGGTCGCTCTGTCACGACGCTATTTAAAATGATGCGCGAACCCGCACTGCTTGCTTTTACAACCGCAAGCTCTGAAGCCGCTTACCCGAAAACGCTTGAACAGGTTGAGCGCTTTGGTTGCAGCAACCGTATTGCATCATTTGTTTTACCCATGGGCTACTCGTTTAACCTAGATGGTTCAATGATGTACTGCACGTTTGCAGCACTGTTCATTGCGCAAATTTACGGTATTGACATGACCTGGACGCAGCAGCTGATGCTGCTGTTCATGCTTTTAATCACCTCTAAAGGTATCGCGGGTGTTCCGCGTGCATCGTTAGTGGTTATTGCGGCGGTTTTGCCACAATTTGACATTCCCGAAGCGGGTATTTTGCTGATACTTGGTGTTGATCACTTCTTAGATATGGCTCGCTCAGCCACCAACGTGTTTGGTAATGGCGTGGCCACCGCTGTGATTTCTAAAGCTGAAGGTGAGCTTAAACGGCACGACATCGAGCAGCCCAAACACCCGCATACAACCACGTCGGCAACTTAACCGATACACTGCAAAACAACCCAGTGCATAGCGCTGAATTGTTTTGCTGTATATAGCTTAAAAGTATCATTTGCTTATCGTATTAAGTAATTTAGAGAATATTTAAATACAGGTTAAAGTTATAAAAACTTTACGTGCAGTCTTGGCACATAAAACGACGTTACTGGAAATTTAATGAAATTTGAAACACTCGCCATACACGCTGGCTACTCATCTGACCCCACCACTAAATCAGTCGCTACCCCGATTTACCAAACGGTGGCCTATTCATTTGATAGCGCACAACACGGTGCTGACTTGTTTGACCTAAAGGTTGCAGGCAATATTTACACCCGCATCATGAACCCAACTAACGATGTGCTGGAAAAACGCGTGGCGGCTCTTGAGGGTGGCATTGCAGCGTTAGCCGTTGCGTCTGGCATGGCAGCCATAACCTATGCCATTCAAACGATTACTGAGGCGGGTGACAACATTGTGTCTGCCAGTACACTTTACGGTGGCACTTACAATTTATTTGCGCATACCTTTCCACAACAAGGCATTACGGTGCGGTTTGCTGATTCTCGCGACCCCGCTAGCTTTGCACAACATATCGACGAACGTACCAAGGCCATATATTGCGAATCAGTTGGCAATCCCCTAGGCAATGTCACTGATATTGAAGCGCTGGCTAAAGTAGCCCACGATCACGGTATACCTTTAATTGTTGACAACACCGTACCCAGCCCTTACTTGACGCGCCCTATTGAGCACGGTGCCGATATTGTTGTGCAATCACTCACTAAGTATTTAGGTGGTCATGGCAACAGTGTGGGCGGTGCGATTATTGATAGCGGTAAATTCCCATGGGCTGAACATAAGGCGCGCTTTAAACGCTTAAACGAACCTGATGTGAGCTACCACGGCGTTGTTTACACAGAAGCGTTAGGCGCTGCAGCATTCATTGGGCGTGCCCGCGTTGTGCCGTTGCGCAATACCGGCGCCGCGTTAGCACCCATTAATGCATTTCTAATTTTGCAAGGTATTGAAACCTTACCACTGCGTATGGACCGTATCTGTGAAAACACGCTAGCCATTGCACATTACTTGCAGTCGCATCCCAAAGTTGAATGGGTGCGTTACGCCGGTTTGCCTGATCACCCCGATCATGCTTTGGTGCAAAAACAAATGAGCGGTAAGGCTTCAGGCATTCTGTCGTTCGGTCTAAAAACCCAAGAAGCAGACCCCCGTGCGGCCGGTGCGCGCTTTCTAGATGGCTTGAATTTGTTTATTCGATTAGTCAATATTGGTGACGCGAAATCAACGGCCACTCACCCTGCATCAACCACACATCGCCAACTTGACCCAGCTGAACTTGAAAAAGCCGGTGTCAGCGAAGGCATGGTGCGGTTGTCGGTTGGCATTGAACACATCAGTGATTTACAAGCCGATTTAGAACAGGCACTCGCAAAAGTTTAAGTGTTGTCTTGGCGTCAACAACTTAGGCGGCTCGATCAATTTCGCCGTGTTAACACTCAAAGCTTATCGAATGCTATGTTTAGGGTGTTGGGCAAGAGCCGTCATTTACTTGCGCGTCAATTAACCCCGGCTGAGGTCAAGCGCATTTTGGTGGTACGTAACAATAAGCGCATTGGCAACATGTATTTTATGTTGCCCTTTATGCGTGAACTTAAACTTGCCTACCCCGATGCACAAATAGACCTGATGCTGTTAACGACTGAACAAGGCCGAGTATTTGACAACATTGGTTTAAACCAAATAGTGGTGTCATATTTTTCTTTTGATACCACCCTAAAATTTTTAAAAACCATTTTTAAATTACGGCGAACAGTTTATGATTTGCTCATCATGCCGCACAGTTCAGCCAGCGACTCAGCTATTTGTGCATTTTTAAATGCGCGCAACAAAGTATCGTTTTATGGGCCACGCAACCAGCATGTGTTTCCACATTTTTTTGACATTCGCCAACACAACCCCCATGCCGCACTATCAGCTTTAGCCTTAATCGAAGCATTAGGCCACAAGCCTCAGGGCCGCGACCACACCATGGTTTTTTCTGAGGCAGAAGATGCTGGGGGCAAAGCTGTTGCCAACGGCCTCAAAGCAGGCGCACCGATTTGTGTGGCTTATTTCAGGGGTGCGCGCGGCAACAAAATTATTGATGATTCAACATGGCTTCGCATTCGAAAAGATTTTGAGGCCGCTCGACCTGGTGGCATTAAGTGGGTTGAAATATTAAGCCCCGATATTCGCTCAAGCCTCATACCCGGCACCGCCACATTTGAATCTGCCGACCTAAGACATTTGGCAGCAGTGCTTAAACATGTTGATGTTTTTATCTGTGCAGACACCGGGCCTTTGCATTTAGCAGATGCTGCCGGTGCAACCTGCATGGGTTTATTTACTGCTACAAACATTGAGCACTACGGCTGCCTGAACGATCGAAGTGTTAACGTTACTGATGTGACTAGCTTTGACGCCAAAGCGGTGCTACAGCAACTGAATGTTTAACGTTTTAAACCGATGGCACCTTATTATTTTTAATCATCATCACAACAAAACCAATGATGGTGATCGGCATGACAAGAGATAACATGACACTTGAGTAGGTTTGCAACACACTACTTTCTTGCGCATTGAGCACCAAATAACAAACGTATGCCACGTAGTAAAGCAAAAATACGGCACCTTCCCAGCGGGCAATTTCTCGGCCAGTCAGAAAAATAGGTAGGCATGCCAAGAAGGTTGCAATCATGACCCATAAATCAAAATTCAATACGGCTGTGGGCAAGACCAAACCCGCTGAGCCCGCTGCTAAGCCACTTACACCAACACAGCCTAACAAATTAAATGTGCAGCTGCCAATCACATTGCCTACGGCCATATCGCGCTCGCCCTTTAAAGCTGCGGCGATTGATGCAGCCACTTCAGGTAAAGACGTACCGGCTGCGACGATTGTTAAGCCAATAATTAAGTCGCTCACACCCAAGGCTTTCGCAAAGGCTACTGATGAATCAACTAACCAACTTGAGCCAAGCACTAAAAGACCTAAACCGACAACGATCAATAAAAGTTGGGTGTACCAACGGCTGTCCCAAGTGTTAGGCGCGCTGGGGGTCAATTCTTTATCGTAATCGTTACTGGCGGTTTCTTTGCGAGACTGCACAACTAAAAAACCGGTGTAAGCAAAAAGCAAGGCCAACATGATGCCCGCTTCAAACATACTAATTTTTTGATCAAGCCCCATCGACAAAAGCAAAAGACCTGAACCCAACATAATGGGTATTTCTTGACGAATGATCTGTACATGCACTGATAGCGGAATAATTAGCGCACTGGCACCTAAAATAAACAATATGTTGAAAATATTACTGCCCACAACGTTGCCGACTGCCAAATCAACTTGACCAGATAAAACCGCACCAGTTGACACAGCCATTTCAGGTGCACTGGTACCAAACGCCACAACGGTTAAACCCACAACCAGGGGCGACAGCCCCATCGACAAGGCAAACTTAGACGCCCCCTGAACCAAAGCCTGGGCCCCAACAACAAGCGCCACAATTCCCAAACCAAAAAAAATAACGTTTGTAAGCATATTAAGTGACCAGGTATAGTTGATTTTGAGATGCATTAAATATGGTGCATTGCAGTAAATTTAACATGCTCGTATTTAGGCACAGTGGTTAATCTCAAATGTATTTTGTCTACGAGTTAGTTCAGCTAAAGCGACTTAAGAAAATGCCCCAATTTGGTGCTATAAATCTGATAAAAAATCAGTTGCTTAATTTGTAACAATAAATACGCACAAGCTAATCGCAAACCCTAATTGAGTTAAGTTGTTTTATGCACCATCATATACAAGTGTTTGTTTTACAGTTGCACCCTAAGCTTACTTAGGGGCCCCTTTAAATTCCGGAGACTCTCAATATGAGCCAAACTAAGACAATAGACGAATCAAAAGTTAAATCACGTCGTAAATTTTTCACCTCTGCAGGCGCTGCAGCGGTTGCCGTGCCTTTAGCCGGCTTCCCCATGATTTCGGTTGCTCAAGCACCAATCGTGTTGAAGATGCAAGGCGGTTGGGGCGCAACTGACGTTTTTAACGATATGGCAAAAGAGTATGTTGCTCGTGTAAATGAAATGGCAGGTGGTCGTTTACGTATTGATTACCTAAACTCAGGTTCTGTCGTTAAAACATTTGAAATGATGGACGCTGTAAGCAATGGTGTGCTTGACGCGGGTCACCAAGTATCAGCCTACTGGTACGGTAAGACCAAAGTTGCTTCACTTTTTGGTTCTGGTCCAGTTACGGGCGCCAACTCATCACAGTTGCTTGGCTGGATTCATCGCGGTGGTGGTTTACCACTGTACGAAGAATTGCTCAAGAATCTTAAGCTCAACGTCACAACGTTTTTTGCTTTCCCCATGCCACCACAGCCGTTGGGTTGGTTTAAGAAAACACCACCAAAGACTGCTGCCGAACTCAAAGGCTACAAATACCGCACCGTCGGTCTAGCCGCTGACTTAATGCAAAGTTTGGGTATGAGCGTGACTCAGTTGCCTGGCGGTGAAATTATGCCTGCTATGGAACGCGGTGTGATTGATGCATTTGAGTTCAATAACCCAACGTCTGATCGCGCATTTGGTGCCCAAGACGTAGCGAAAAATTATTCAATGGGTTCGTTCCACCAAGCACAAGAGTTTTTTGAAATAACTTTCAACAAAACAAAATACGACTCTTTGCCTAAAGATTTGCAAGCTATTCTTAGATATTCTGCAGAAGCTGCTTCTTCATCGAACGAGTGGACAGCGCAAGACAGATACTCAAATGACTTACAAAAGCTTATTGTTGAAGACAAAGTTCGTGTGGTCAAAACCCCACAAGCTGTGTTTGATGCGCAGTTAAATGCTTGGGACACCCTCACTGCCAAACTGTCTGCAGAAGACCCCTTCTTTAAGAAAGTGGTTGATTCACAAATGGCTTGGGCTAAACGTGTGGCTTACTACGGCTTCTTAGCTGATGCAAACTACAAAGGTGCCTACGAGCATGTCTTCAAAACAAAGCTGCCTTTCTAATTAGTATGTAATAATCGCCCGGGCTTAGTCTGGGCGATTTAAGTTTTTTCAAAATCACCGTTACTATTAACGGTTTTTTTTCTTTCGGAGAGTAATGATGGTCGGATATATCCGATGGGTTGACAGCTTGTCTAAAGCACTTGGGCACTCATTTGGTTGGTGTATTGTGATGCTAACAATGGGCACGTGTTTCGAAGTGTTTATGCGTTATGTACTGAACGACCCGACCTCTTGGTCCTATGACATGAGCTATACATTTTATGGTGCCTTATTTATGATGTCAGGCGCCTATGCTTTATCTAAAAATGCGCATGTTCGAGGTGATTTTCTTTATCGTAAGTGGCAACCTCGTACACAAGCCAAGGTTGAGTTAGTGCTTTATTTTTTATTTTTCTTACCCGGTATTTTGGCTTTGTCGATCACAGGCCTATTTTATGCGCTGCAATCTACAAGCATTTTAGAAGTGAGCGTCAACAGCCCTGCCGGCGTACCCGTATGGCCTTTAAAAATGGTTCTTGTTGTGTCAGGTTTTAGTATGCTGTTAGCAGGCAGCGCAGAGATGTGTCGTTGCATTTTGTGCATTAAATCTGGTGAATGGTTAGATCGTGATGAAGACGTCAAAGAATTAGAAGAGGTTTTACTTGAAACCTATGCCAAAGA
>JBDNHM010000213.1:0-2685 GCA_041688825.1 Burkholderiaceae bacterium
ATCTTGCGCCACAATAAATACACCTGCCAAACTTTGGAATCCGTACACCCATTGGCCATATGAAATATATTTGAGTTTGACTGCTGTTTGTGCGTGAGTTTTTAAATCTTTGTAGCAATCGTTGAATCGGGTTTCTGTGCTTGTCATGACTGCACCCCCAGTTCATTTTCAACCGCAAGTGCAAGACGCTCGGCATCAACAAAATAATCGCGCCCAAGACGCTGTAACGCGCCCTGCTCAGTCAATGGTTTGTTGCGTGATTTGAGATACCAATCGAAGCTGGCCTGAGTAGGCCAAAATGTTTTCACCCAATCGGGTGCGTTTGTGTAAAAGTCACGCTTACGTGACAAGCGTTCAAGGTTAGGGTTGCTATCCAGTTAATACTCCTTGTTAACATCGCCCCAAGCGAGTTAATAAGACTATATCGGAGTAAAACGAACACCAAAAATACGGAAAATATTGTACTAATTAAACTGTTTTATTTTTTGTTGTTTATTAGCAATTTTGCATATTTAAGTAGGTAATCGGTATCAACACTAGGTTGATATTCTTTATTTTTTTTTGTTTCAACAAAACGCTTACCAAGAAAACGCGCACCGCTTGCTTTTTCTTGGTTGCGTTCAGTAACGTAATCAACCTGAATTTTAATGCTTCGCTCAACCGCAAGACGAAGTGCGTCATCGCTTGGGTCATCGCCTGCAAGATCAACTGCTGCCTGAGCCATCTTGTGTTCGATCAACCTTTTTTCGTGTATCTTTTTAGCTGCGATTAAGACGTTTTTTAGCTGCTGATCAGTTTTTTGTTCTTCTGGTAGAAGCGACAACACCCAACTAACTGAAGCTTTAAGAAGTCCTGCCTTGTCCCTTGGTATCTTGATTTTTAAATCTTCATCAAGCCCTAAAAACTTTGGGTGTACCTTTTCGACATAGGCCGTCATCTGCAATGCCAGCATAGCAAGGCTAATTTCGTTGTCCCCAATCTTTGTTCGTCTGCCCTTTTTTAAGTCTGGGGCAACCGCATTGGCTAAACCTTGACGCTTGTTCGCGCCCGAAGCCATTAAAGCGTCTGCAATGGCACTTAATCGTGTCGCCATTGTGTGTGCCAACTCTGGGTGCATAACTTTACCAGCGCGAATGTATACGCCTGTTATGCCGTATAGATTACGCCATGCTGTCATGTCACCTGCTTGTGCCGCGATTAAATACTGCTGAATATTGAAGGGCAACTTAGACGTGCTTGTGACTGGGTCTTGAGGGTGTTTAGCATCTTTAATTGACTTGATTAAATCGACATCATCACGATTAGACAATGACTTATTGCCCCTCTTTAAAATTGTTGTGATCGCACTTGCTAAACCAACTCGTATACTTGCGTCTGGGTGTGATAGCAACACCGTCATGGCATCTAAACGCTCTGCCATCGCTTGTGCCAATGGCTCAGGGACAACCTCACCATCGCACATATAAATGGCTGTCATAGCGTACAAACCACCCCAAGCGACTGAATCGCCGCTTAGAGCGTCTGCCAATAGCCAATTGATATTTATTGACGACTTCATCACGCCCAAGCCCTCGTTAAGTTTTCACGAAGTGTTGCTGTATTCAAATGACTATAACGTAAAGCCATGCTTGGGCTTTTCTGGTTTAGCGCGCTCATAATGACGGGCACGCTTGCCCCTGATTGTGCGAGTATTGATGCGGCAATGTGTCGGCAATGATGAAATGTCCAGTCGGGTAGATTAGCCAGTCTTAGTGCGGTTTTCCAAGTTTTGCCAAATTGTGACTTACCAAAAACAAGATCGTCTGGGCTAGCATCTTTGGGTTTGATGCGTATCACCTCAGCCAACACCCAAGGCAACAACACGGCTCGATGTGGTGTGCCGTTTTTGGTGCGCTGTGTATCTGCATACCCTGCTTTAAGGTCGAGATCACGCCATTTAAGCGTCTGTAAATTACCTACGCGCCACCCAGTCGTGCAAGCCATAGCGGTAATGGCTGCAAGCTTTTTATTACGCGATAAGCGACACGCAGCAATCAAATTCTTAACGTCATCAAGGCTTACTTCAAGGGTGCGTGCTGTGCCGCCCTGTGGGCGCTCTACGCCTTTTGTTGGTGATATAAAGCCCCTAGGGGTTACGCGCAAACGTCTGAGTTCTTTGTACATTGAACCCAAAGAATTTAAATAACGGTTAATTGTTGCAGGGCTCAAAGGTAAACCAGTCTTGATGTAAACCAAGCCATTTTTGGTGCGCTGTACTTTGAGTTTGCCACGCGCCGCAAGTTGATCAAGTGCCATTTCAATGTCAGCACCTGTGACTAGGGTCACGTCTTTTTGGTCGAACGCCTCGATAAAATATTCTAAACGTGCGCCAAAATTTGGGTCAATGCCTTGATGATTAGCAAGGGCAACTTGTGCCGCATCTTTAAAGCTTTTCATTGTTTTTTACTCCTAAAACACCTCGAAAAGAACCTAAGCACTTTGCTTTTGGTCACTTCCCGCTTGGGGCGACATTTTAGGTATAAAAATTAAGGACTTACAATTTCTTGGTGGGTGCTGAGGGGCTCGAACCCCCGACCTACGCCGTGTAAAGGCGCCGCTCTACCAGCTGAGCTAAGCACCCAATTTTCATTGGGAAGCCCAAAAAATAAGGGCTTTAGTATTATAAGTGTTGTTAAATGAGTCACA
>JBDNHM010000214.1:0-2786 GCA_041688825.1 Burkholderiaceae bacterium
GTTTTCTGTGCTCAGTTCCAAGCAATCAACACCTGCTTTGGTGAACGCAGCCATTAATTGCGCTTCGTGGGCTTGGGTTTGTTCCGCAAATCGTCGCCTAAACCCTGTGTCGTTTGTATCTACGAACACTTGCTGACCTGTTTCGGCATCGCGAATCGTAATCATGCCCATTGCTGGCAACTCACGATCAAAGGGGTCAACCAAACGCACAGCCACGACGTCATGACGGCTCGCTAATGCAAGTAGGGCTTTATTCCAGTCAGGTTCAGTTAAAAAATCTGACAACACAAACACTGTCGCACGTTGACCTATGACATTTTGAGCCCCCGTTAACAATCTTTTTAAACCTGTGGCTTCAGTTTGTGGAATTAAAGCCCCGTTTAAGAGCCGATTAATCACATGCAAAAGATGGCGTCGGCCTGAACGACCGGGTAAAACCTCAAGGTTTTTCTGAGCGCTCGCGCGGTCAATCACTGCACCTACGCGGTTGCCACGGCGTTGCAATACATGCCCTAAGAGCGCAACACAGTCTGCCATAAGCACCCGTTTGCTTATACCTTGCGAGCCAAAGCCAACTGAGGCTGATAAGTCTGCTAGAAACCATGCAGTTAAATCACGGTCTTGCTCATGTTCGCGAACATAGGGCGTTTGCATACGTGCCGTGACATTCCAATCGATGTGGCGCACGTCGTCATGCGGCATGTATTCACGTAAGTCGGCAAGTATTAAACCTGCGCCACGAAATAGGGTTTGGTAGTTGCCTTGCATCAACCCATCAAGACGTTTGGCACTGACCCATTCAATGCGCGACAGCAAAGCCTGTGCATTGATAGGTGGCGCAGTGTGTGAAGCCGGCGCTAAAGCCGGTGGTTCAATTTGCCGTGGTTTGAGGAATTTGAACATGACTTTGCAGCGGTTTAGTGGGCGCCGGCACCGCTTTGAGAATGTCTTGAATTACGGCGTCAGTGCTGATGTTGTCAGAAATTGCTTCATAAGAAAGCATGATGCGATGACGCAAAACGTCTGGCACGATATCGATTAAATCTTCGGGTGTGGTGTAGGCGCGGCCTCTTAAGAAAGCTAATGCGCGCGCACCTTGCACCAAGTTAATAGAGGCTCTAGGGCTGGCGCCAAACGTTACGTAATCGCTAATAGATGACAAGCCAAACCGTTCGGGTTGTCGTGTGGCGTTAACTAAATCGACCGCATATTGCACAATGGCTGAATCAACAAACCCGCGCTGGCATTGCGCTTGTAACTGGCCCAGTTGATCGGTCGTGGCGCGTGCAATCACATGAATGGTTTGACCGATGGCACGTTGCACAATCACGAACTCTTCTTCGGGCTTGGGGTAGCCGACCAATACCTTCATCATAAAGCGATCGACCTGCGCTTCGGGCAGAGGGTAAGTGCCTTCACTTTCGATTGGGTTTTGTGTGGCCATCACCAAAAAAGGTTCGGGCACGCGATGGGTTTGGCCTGCGATAGTGACCTGCCTTTCTTGCATGACTTCAAGCAAGGCACTTTGTACTTTAGCCGGCGCACGGTTGATTTCATCGGCCAGTAACAAGTTAGCAAAAACAGGGCCTAGTTCGGTGCTGAAATCACCTGTTTTTTGATTGTAAATTCGGGTACCGATTAAGTCGGCGGGTAATAGGTCGGGTGTAAATTGAATGCGCTTGAAACGACCTTGCACGACTTGCGCCAATGTATTAACTGTGAGCGTTTTAGCAAGCCCTGGCACACCCTCTATTAACAAGTGGCCGCGGGCCAGCATAGCAATTAATATGCGTTCTAAAAAATTGTCTTGCCCAACTACAATTTTTTTTACTTCATACAACACACCTTCCATGACAGCTGCAGCCTCTTTAACTGAGTCATGGGTTTGCTGACCTTGCCAAGTATGCTCTTGATTCATGGGGAATGTGCTCAATATTTAAAAGGGTGGAATACCGACTGAATTGGCTGCGCTTTCCATCGTGATGGCATAACCAATACCTGCAAACGTACCGTCAGGTGAGGGTGTAAATAAGGCCGTGACTACGCCAACAACTTCACCATCTTGGTTCACTAACGGGCCACCTGAGCTGCCCGGGTTAACGGCGGCATCGAATTGAATTAGACCGGTGAGGGGCTTTCGACCTGGAATAGGGAAGGTGCGGTCAAGCCCCGACACCACACCTGCTGAAACCGATAGCCCCAAACCAAAGGGGAAACCAACCGCAATCACTAAATCGCCTGGCGATAATTGCCCACCAGACGCGAGTGTGATGGCGGGTAAGTCATCGGGTATGCGAGCAGGTTGCAAGACGGCAAGATCACGTTCGGGTTGCGCAGAAATGACCACAGCCGCAGAAGCCATGCCATCGGCAAAGGTCACCATAATACGCTTAGCACCCGCTACGATATGGTAATTAGTGAGTATGGTGCCGTCATCTTTAATCACAAAACCTGCGCCCCGCCCGCTTTGGCTAATCTGGTTAACGGGTGGCGGTTCACTGTCTAGAGACTGAATACTGACAACTGATGGTGCCACCTTAGCCGCCATTTGCGCAGCCCTAGAGGGTAACGACTTGGTTGCCAAGGTTTCAAGCACAATCGATTCAACATCGGCTTTGTTTAAGGTGATTACGTTAATGGGTTCAGTTTTAAATTGCGAGACAATCACAGCACCCACTAAAACCCCTAGGCTTAACAGCACCCATGGTTTTTTTATGAATGTGTGCGACCTTGCGCGCAAATCGTGATTGCTAGCGGTAGAAGATGCCGCGTCAGCTGAGTGTGCA
>JBDNHM010000215.1:0-12417 GCA_041688825.1 Burkholderiaceae bacterium
AATCATAATCCGCAGGTCCCCTGTTCGAATCAGGGATGCGCCACCAACATTCTTTACTGCTTTTTAAGCGCGTTACCTTTTTTTAAATGTTTATATTTTGCGCTTAACCAGAAGCAGCAAACGTTAAGAGACGCTAATTTCAAGTTGACGCCCCATTGCGTTCAATGCCGCGGCAATACCGTCAATACGGCTGGTATGGCGTAAGTTGGTTAAGCGGTTTATTTCTTGTGGCGTTGTATTCAAGCGTCGCGCTAATTCAGCGGGGCGTATTTTTTGTTTAACCATTTCGTTTAATAATAAAATCTTCGCAGATAAGCTTGCTGGCAATTCGATTGTTTTATAACCCCGTTTCGCAACTGAAGGTGAGGGCACTGATCGCTTGTCTTCGAAGTAAAAATCTATTGCAACTTCAAGTGCCTCTTGAGCCATGGCAAGCGCCTCTACCATAGTGTCACCTTGTGTAATCGCCTCAGGTATGTCTGGAAAGGTAACAACATAACCACCACTGATTTTGTCGAGGGTTAGCTTTACGGGAAATTTCATGTTTTGCCTTGGTTGCTATTTGAGACCGAGTTGCTTTTTAATAGCAGCTACCGTACCTTTTTTTAGATCTGTTTTGTGCATAGGTACAACTGACTGTTTACCGTTTAAATAGACTTTAAGATGTGAGCCTTTTTGCATTCCAAATATTGCACCATGTCGCGACAAATAACGCTTCAACTCTTTGCTAGTCATCTTAAGTAATTATAATCAATATTGTTTATATTTCAATGAGTATTTGAGCGTTCTTTGGGTGTTCAAAATCATTGACTTATACGCATCAAACACATTGTCTAAGGCAATTATGATTAAGTATTGTCAGTAATTGGTTGGGCCTACGTCAAATTTGCCTACCCTGGAAGGTTACCTTGTTAAGTGGTTATTTATGGCGGGGTGGGCTGTAGCATTAACATGCATTATGTTGACGGCAAGGCATAACTACCTTACCAATCAAGTCGTTTTGCAACAGATAGATAAAAACCATGTTTGGTCAATTGCTGCTGCATAAGAACCAGATCTATCAAGACTGCATGGGCTCTGCTAAGAGCAATTTATCAGCCGATACCAGCACACCCACTGAAATGATGAAGTCAGCTGCTGATTGAATATCTGCTTCTAAGGCATGCCTCGCCGCTTCGCTGTCATGGCGCAAAATAGCATCAACCATACCAGCGTGATGAATCAGAGCACTGCGGCGACCTTCACGTGGTGGTCCAGAGCGCATATCGTAGTTAAGAATAGGCCCAATTCTTAACCACATTGCCTCAATGAGTTGCATCATCATAGGCATATTTGCCCCGCGATAGATCGCAAAGTGAAGTTCTTTGTTGAGCAAAATCAAGCGTGCACCGTCGGGTGTCTGTTTTTTTATTTCTTCAGTGAAATTTTCGTGCCAAAGAATAATTTGACGTATTTCTTCTTTTTTCAAGCATTCAGCGGCCGTTGCTGCTGCCAGGCCTTCCAGGTTTTTACGAATACTGGTAATTTCACGAAATTGGCTGACCGACATCTGTGGAACCCTTAAGGTTCGGTTGGGGGTCAATTCCAGGGCCTGTTCAGCCGTTAACCTTTGTACAGCTTCTCGAACCGGCATGACGCTTACGCCAAGCGCATCAGCCATGCTTCTAAGTGAGATATGTTCCCCAGGCATCATACGACCACTAATAAGTAGCTCTTTAATCTGTTCGTAAACAACGACACTGAGTGTCTGTCGTTTCAGGGGGGTGAGAAGTTGGGAAACGGTCATATGTTGAACAGGTTTTATTTGTAATTTGAAGTTTAACGCCTAACCGGGTTCATTTCAGTTCAGGGTAATCACTCATTTTATATCTGTGATCACAGATATATGATCTATAAGGAAGTCTATTTTAGAGGCTTCTGATTCACCTCACGTGATGAAATAACTAGGAGACTTCTCATGAATGATAAGAAAAAATTCCCCGATCAGTCTAGGCGCCGTTTGGTTGCTGGAGCAGTCGGTGCAGCAGCAGTAGTTGCTTCAGGTTTGTCTATACCCTCATTTGTGCGGGCGCAAGCCAATGCTTTCAAAATAGGCCATCTCACCCCACGTACTGGGTTCTTGGGGCCAATGGGAGAGTATGCCGTGATGGGTGCTACCCAAGCAATGGAAGAGGTCAACGCAGCGGGCGGGGTTCTGGGTCGCCCCTTTGAGATCTTATTTGAAGACAGTGTCAACCCTCAAACCGCATCAACTAAGGCACAGCGTATGGTTGAGCGTGACAATGTAGACTTTATTGTGGGTGAAATCAGTTCCGCTTCAGGCCTAGCTATTGCGCAGGTTGCCACCCGAGCTCAAAAGATGTTTTTGCAAACGGGCTGTAACTCTGACGAATTACGCGGTAAAAACTGCAGCCGTTACATGTTCCACTTAGAAGCTAACAACAGCATGTACGTCAATACGATTGGACGTGAAATGTTGCGCAAAAATTTAGTTAAAGGTAAGCGTTGGATGGCCTTTACTGCTGATTATGCGTTTGGTCATGATTTGTTTGAGAAAACCAAACGATTTATGGACCAAAACGGTGGAATTTTTATATCTAATGATTTGGTGCCTACTGATGCAACGGAGTTCAGCTCACTGATTCTCAAGATACGTCAACAAAAACCTGATTTGGTGATGAGCAACTTGGCAGGAAATTCAACTACCAATTTTATGAAGCAGTATAAAGAGTTCAACTTGCCATTCCAGTTGGCGGGTGCAGACTTAAATGCGGTCAGTATTTGGGGAGCAGGTGAGGGTAGCTTTCAAGGTATATGGCCCATCATTTGGACGCATCAAGTGAAGGCACCTTCTGCCAAAGTCTTTACAGATAACTTCACAAAACGTTGGGGCCGCCCCCCTGATAACCAAGCAGTGGGCGACTATCTGGCTATTAAAATGTTGGCGCAGTCAATGCAAGAAACTAAATCAGCTGACACTCAGAAGATCATTACGTTTCTCGAAAGTGGTGTCAAGTTCGATGTGCTGAGACAGCGTGAAGGTTACTTCCGCCCATGGGATCATCAACTTTTGTTCGAAATGTACACCGTCGAACCGTTAACTGGCACGCCTGCAAATAAGTGGGATGTTATGCAGACCAGTGCGCCAGTACCCGGACCTAATGAGAGTTTGGAAGTTTTGGCACCAACTCAACAACAAAACGCGTGTAACTTCGGTTGATGTTTGTAGCACTGGGTGCCTAAAGCGCCCAGTGCTTACAATTTTTGGGGATAGCGTTGGGCAACGAAATTGTATTTTTGGTCGAACAAGTAATAAACGGTTTACTGATGGGCGTTTATTACTTATTGATTGCTTTAGGGCTTTCGATTATCTTCAGCTTAGGTGGGGTCGTTAATCTCGCGCACGGCGCGTTGTTTGCGTTCGGTGCATATCTCATGGTGGAGATTACCGAGCGAGCAGGTTACGGCGTGGCATTTATCTGTGCACCCATACTGGTGGGTGTTATCGGTATGGTCATTGAACGTCTTTTCTTAAGACATTTTTATAAAGCCGATCCGGTACTCAGCCTACTGTTTACCTTTGGTCTGGCGATGATTATTGAACAAGGGTTACGAATGGTATATGGTGCCTCACCATTACAGTTCAACATACCCAGTTTTGCTCGCGGTCAATTGATCTTGGGCGATTTCATGTACCCATACTATCGTTTGGGTATGCTCGCTGTGGCTTCGGTAGCGCTTTTGCTGACCTGGCTTTTACTCAATAAAACACCATTTGGCAAAGTGGTCAAAGCAGGTGTGTCTGACCCTGATATGGTGCGCGCGCTAGGCATTTCGCTGGCGCCTATTTTGACTGCTGTATGTGGCATTGGTATTGGGCTAGCTGGTTTAGCGGGTGTACTGTTAGCCCCTATTAGTGGGGTTCATCCGGCGATGGGACATGAAATTATGACCGCCGCATTTGTCGTGGTTGTGATTGGTGGTCTGGGAAGTTTTTGGGGTGTGGTGGCAGCAGCCTTACTGGTAGGCGTGATTAGGGGCTTGACCACTTACTTTTACCCGGCTGCCTCTGAGGCGTCTCTATATATGTTGATGCTCGCTGTTCTTCTACTTCGGCCTCGCGGGCTCATGGGCGAACGTATGGACAGATTGGAATGAAACCCATGACTCAAAATACACAAACAATTGAAACGCCAACGGTTTCATCTACGCACCCGAATCCTCAAACAGTTATTCGTAGTAACCCCGCTAGACATGAAATGCGCACGCTGTTTGGTCTTGTCCTTGGCTTGATTCTTTTACCCTTTGCGTTGCTCTGGGGTGGCCTAACGATGACCTCTGTAGTCGACTGTGTGTTGTTGGCAATGGTCGGTTTAGGTCTAAATTTATTGTTGGGTCATACCGGTCTCGTATCTTTTGGCCATGCGGCTTGGTTTGGTTTAGGCGCTTATGCAGTGGCTATTTTTCAACTTCGTCTATTTCCTCAATCAGTCGTGGTGCCTTTGCTGCTAGCACTAGGTTTAGTCGCGATTTCATCTGTGGTTTTAGGGGTGTTAATTTTACGCAGAAAAGGCGTTTATTTTTCCTTATTGACACTTGCACTGAGTGCTCTTGCATTTACGGTTGCCTACCGTTGGACAGCGTTGACGGGTGGTGAAAACGGCCTAGGGGGCATAGAACGCCTATCTATTTTTGGTTTTGACTTAAACGATCCGTGGGTCTTTTATGTTTTTGTGTCCGTCATCGCACTGTTCGTAAGTGCGTTTATGTTAAGACTGCTGAACTCACCTTTTGGCAAGGTGTTGGTAGCGATCAGAGAAAACGAACAGCGTGCCCGTTTTATTGGTTACCCCGTACAACGCTATAAGCTGTTTGCTTTTGTTATTTCAGCCGCTATGGCTGGGCTTGCAGGTGGCCTTTTTGTGCTGAACCATCGCATTGCATCGGCTGAGATGTTGTCAGTACCTTTTTCAGGTGAATTATTGGCGATGGTTTTAATTGGTGGCATGCGTAGCTATGCGGGCCCAATTATTGGTGCAATTTTCTTTTTACTGTTTCGTGAATATTTGTCCCAATATACCGAAGATTGGTTACTTTACTTTGGCATCGTATTTGTCGGTTTCGTCTTGTTTTCACCGTCTGGCTTGGTGGGTATTGGTCAAAAGGTACTGCGCTGGATACGACCTGAAGCGATTACTGAAGCGGCCATGTCAACGCGTAATATGCCAACAAGCCCTCAACCTTTTCCTTCTTTTTTGCCAGAAGAAAGCGATAAAAATTTAGTTGTGAGTGAGGTGAGTAAACGTTTCGGTGGTGTTCGTGCCGTAAATCAAGTGTCAGTTCTGGTTAAAGCAAAGGGTTTGCATGCCCTCATTGGACCAAATGGAGCGGGTAAGACCTCTTTATTTAATCTTATCTCAGGTATGTTCACACCCGACAAAGGGCGCATTGAATTAGGAGGCAAAATGCTGCCAGGCATGAACCCTGCTGCGGCTTGCCGAGCTGGTCTTAGCCGTTCATTCCAAATTACAAATCTTTTCAAAGGCTTAAGCGTTAGGGAAAACCTTCGCCTATCTGTGATGGCACGTAATAGTGGGCGGTTTTCGATGTTGCGTCGGGCTGATACGCTGCAACAGACTGAATCACAAACCCAAGAATTGGTTCGTTTTTTAGGTGTTGATGGCATAGAAGCGGCAATCGCTGAAGATCTTTCATATGGTGGTCAACGTTTAGTCGACATGGGGCTTGCTTTGGGTTCAGCGCCTTCTATTGTGTTACTTGATGAACCACTGGCTGGTTTGTCTGCCAACGAGCGAGTGCGTATTGGCTTGCTGATAAGACGTTTGGCAGATCGTATTGGTGTGCTGTTGGTTGAGCATGATGTTGACCGTGTTTTTGAGCTGTCAGACATCATCACGGTGATGAGTCAGGGTGCAGTCTTGGTTGAAGGCGACGCCGATCTCATTCGTGCTGATCAGCGAGTGACTGAGATTTACATTGGTTCTGGTACGGAAGCTTTAGCGCGCAAAGTCGTGCATACGCAGGTAAGTGATGAAGTGGCCTTTAGCGTGAGCGACCTTGAAGCCTTCTACGGTAAAAGTCATATTTTAAGTGGCATCAGTTTTGAAGCCCATGAGGGTGAAATCTTAGCTGTATTGGGTCGTAACGGCGCTGGCAAATCAACCCTGCTCAAAAGCCTGATCGGTATGGCTCGCCTCGGTGACGGCACGGTAAATATCGATGGCAAGCGTATTGATAGCCCGGTACCCGAGACCATGGCTCGCCTGGGCATTGCCTTTGTTCCGCAGGGTCGTCGCCTCTTTCCAGGTTTAACTGTTCGCGATAATTTAATGTTGGGGCGTTTACGCCGCACGCGTCGGGGTGCTGAAGCCTGGAGTGACGAACAGATTTTTGAAGTGTTCCCTCGTCTGCGTGAGCGCTATGAAGTCAATGCCGAGTCGCTTTCGGGTGGTGAACAGCAGATGGTTGCCATTGCTCGAGCCTTAGTGGGGCACGTAAAAGTTTTGTTATTAGACGAACCCTTTGAGGGGCTTTCACCTGCAATGACTGAAGAGGTTTTCAATGCGGTACTAAAATTAAAAGGTAAGGTCACGATACTTATCGTAGATCACAATCTTGATCTTGCGCTCGCACTTTCAGACCGAGCACTTGTGCTTGATCGCGGTCGCATCTCACACATTGGACCTGCTGAACCTTTGCTCAAAGACCTTGACTATCGCCGCGAAAAACTTTGGATCTAAATCATTTTATGTACGACATTAACCCTAACAATATAGGTTGAAAACTCATCATGCTCAAAGACCCCTCTCACATAGATCTTAAGGTACTCATCACTGCTGGTGCCAGTGGTATTGGATTAGTGATGGCACAAGGTTTTCTCGAAGCGGGTGCTCATGTTTTCATATGCGATATAGATGCGGCCGCTCTTAAGCAGACCCTAGAAAACCATCCAACATTGCACGGTTGTGTAGCCGATGTTGCAGATGAAGCGAGTGTTGAATCGATGGTCGTGCAGGCTCAAAAAGTTTTGAGCGGGCTTGATGTTTTGATTAACAATGCTGGCATAGCTGGACCTACGGCATTGATTGGTGAACTAAAGCGAAGTGATTTAGAGCAAACTTTAGCAATTAATGTGGTTGGGCAGTTCCTGTGCGCCAAACATGTGGTCAAACAATTGCGCCAATCAAAACGGGCGAGTATCGTCAACATGTCTTCTGCGGCCGGTCATCTTGGCATGCCGGCGCGCACACCCTATTCAGCATCAAAATGGGCGGTGATTGGGTTGACTAAATCGCTAGCGATCGAATTGGGTCAAGACGGCATACGCTGTAATGCAGTATTACCAGGCGCTGTTGACGGACCTCGAATTCGGGCAGTGATTGAAGCAAAAGCAAAAATTATGGGTAAGCGGCTTGAAGACGTGACAAGCAGTTATGAAAATCAGTCGTCGCTTGGCCGTATGGTAACGGCACAAGATGTGGCGAATACTGTATTGTTTATAACCAGTGAGGCCGGGCACAATATAAATGGTCAAGCGCTGGCTGTTGACGGTCATACTCAGGCGCTAAGCTGAAGGAGCGAATTTGAAACACACTAAAGTTGCGATTGTTGGAACGGGTTTAATTGGGCAAGCTTGGGCGCTGGTTTTTGCAAGAGCTGGCTGCGAAGTACGGCTCTGGGACGGTGACAATGTAGCGTTGAAACAAGCTTTGTTATTGATCGAGAAACTGGCTGAAGAACTACAACTTAGTGGTCTAGTCGATGATGCTGTTGAGTTGATGAGGCATATTCGTTGCTACGATGATTTAGACAAAGCGCTAGATTCAGTTGATTACGTGCAAGAAAGTTTGCCTGAAGTGCTGGCAATCAAACAAGCTTTTTATACCCAACTCGATACCTTGGCACCTGAATCAGCCGTGATAGGTAGTTCAACATCTAGTATTCCAGCATCTGCTTTTACCGAGCATCTGAAAACGCGTGCTCGATGCTTGGTTGCACACCCCGTTAACCCGCCATACCTTATACCCGTTGTTGAAATCTGTGGCGCACCCTGGACCTCACCCAAGGCAGTGCAGACGTGCTTTGATTTGATGCAAACTGTGCAACAAAAACCGGTTCATGTGCGACGAGAACTAGATGGCTTTATTCTTAATCGTTTGCAAGGTGCATTGTTGCGTGAAGCATTTAGGTTAGTAGAGCAAGGTTATGTAGACGTTGATGGTTTAGATGTCACCATTCGTGAAGGCCTCGGTTTGCGTTGGTCTTTCATGGGGCCCTTCGAAACCATCGATCTGAATGCACCCGGCGGACTAGGCGATTACTGTGAACGTTATGGCGGTATGTACCAAACAATCGCTGCTGATCAAGTGTCTACGGCTGCTTGGTCGCCAGAGTTGGTCGATCAATTGCACAAGGCCCGCCGAGAGCACTTACCCGCTGAGGCGCTTGCCGAGCGCCGAAACTGGCGCGATCGACGACTGATGGCCCTTATCGCGCATAAAAAAAATCTAGAGTCTGATCCTTCAACACGGAGTTAATTATGAAAAAAACCCGCAAAGTAATTATTACCTGTGCACCGACCGGTGCCATTCATACCCCGAGTATGTCTCCCTATTTGCCCGTCACTGCAGATGAAATAGCGAGTGCTGCCATTGCAGCGGCAGAGGCCGGCGCTTCAATTTTGCATTTACATGCACGTGACCCAAAAGATGGTAAACCCTCTCAAGACCCAGAATTATTTGTTCCATTCTTAGAAAAAATTAAGGGCAGTACTGATGCTGTCATTAACATCACAACGGGTGGTAGCCCCCACATGACCGTCGAAGAACGTATGCGACCTGTGATGCAATTTAAACCCGAGTTGGCTTCATTAAATATGGGTTCAATGAATTTTGGGTTATTCCCGATGTTAGAGCGATTTAAAGATTTGAAGCACGACTGGGAGCGTCAGCATTTAGAGAATAGTCGCGATCTTGTCTTTAAAAATACGTATAAAGACATCGAGACGATTTTGCGTAAAGGCACTGACAACGGCACCCGCTTCGAATTCGAATGTTATGACATCAGTCATCTTTATAACTTGGCACATTTCTTAGATCGGGGTCTTGTTAAAGGCCCGTTATTTGTACAGTCAGTTTTTGGCATTTTGGGTGGTATTGGTCCGCACCCAGAAGATCTGATGCATATGCGTCGCACGGCTGACCGATTATTTGGTGATCAATACGAATGGTCAATTTTGGGTGCAGGTAAAGGCCAAATCGCGCTTGCCACGATCGGTGCAGCAATGGGATCAAACGTACGCGTAGGTCTAGAAGATTCACTATGGATAGGGCCTGGTCGGCTAGCTGAATCAAGTGCCGCACAGGTTTTACGTATTCGCACTGTACTTGAGGCATTGAACTTTGATATTGCAACACCCGCTGAAGCCCGGCAAATGCTGGCGCTTAAGGGTGCACAGCAGGTGGCTTTTTAAGCGTTACATGATGTGAGTACCCACCGAGGTTATGCGCATATGCATAACCTCAAAATGGCTGGGTATTTTTACGATAATAAGTAACCAGTACTGCAAATTGGGTAAGCCTTTAGTCGCTATTCAAAAATCATTTTTAAGATGGCTTTGTTCAAATCACTGTCGGGCTTGGCCATTTCACACAATAAATTAAAGTGGTTACAGTGGGGTGTTTGCACGCGTTTTACGGGGTAGCCTTTTGCACGATAGGCACGCTCGTAAACATCTGTTTGGTTTTTAAAGCCATCGGTTTCTAAACCGCCAACTGCCAGAACCAACGGTACGTGTGTTTCAGGCAACTCAAATAGCGGGCTTAAGCGTTCGGCTTGTTCCGTATGCAGGTTGAGCCACTCGTTATGGTAGGTTTCGCATAATGGCCTTAAGTCGTAGAGGCCACTTAAAGCAACGCCACCCCGAATCACGTTTGGGGGTAATTGATAGTCTGTTTGCCAATTGGGCGCAATTAACATGCCCACCAAGTGCCCACCGGCTGAACTGCCGCTGGCGAATATTCGGATTGGGTCAACCCCATAGGTGGTTGCATTTTTGTATAACCAAGCCACTGCACTGCGAACTGAGCGAACAATTTCAGCCAGGGTTGCTTTCGGTGCTAAGGGGTACTCTAAAACAGCAACCGCCACCCCTGCATCGGTATAAGCTTTCGCCATTAGGGCCGCGTCTTCCTTTGTTTGCGAACGCCAATAACCGCCATGAATGTAAATCAATACTGGGGCAGGGTGGTTTGCTTTCTTGGCTGGAAAAATATCAAGCCGTTCTGCTGTTGAATGGCCATACTGCAAATCAAATATACCGACACATTGGCTACGGGCTAGTTCTGATAGTTGCGCATATTCAAGTACACATGCATCAAAATCAGCTACTGAGGCGCGAGCGTTGTATTGAACATTGCGCACGTCTATGGTTGCAAAGTTCAGGTCAATTGGGTTGTTGTTAGTGTTCATCAGCAAAGTTAACTTATTATCATTTTTAAGTTTAACGTATTGATTGCGACTGCGATCTAGGGGTCTTCCACGACCTCGTTTAAAGTTGGTTTCATATATTTTGGGCCTAATGATCAGGCTATGGACAATGGGTTAGATGCCATTGCATTTAACGTCGGTATAGCAATCAGGTTCTTCCCCATGCCGACTATCTTTGCTAAGATCGTTGATATGAATGGGGGTGACTACAGCAAAGCATTTGTTTTCATCTGCTTGGTTGAAAGGTCGTTCTTAGTGGGTTCGTTATTTTTACGTGAAAAAAGGTAATCGGGGGCAATATGTCTGTCAAACCAAAAATTAATGAGTTGCTAGATAAAATCAAGCAGGCTAAACCTTATCTTGATTCAATTGGCTACAAAATAAATCAAACCAATGCGCGTGAAGCACTAGCGATGATGACGTTTACATACATGACTGATTACAATAAATTATTATTCAGTTTAGATGACGTGATCATGAATGGTGACTACCCCGTACCCGTTCGTATTTATCACCCACAACCTGGCACAGCCTTACCAGTTGCTGTTTTTGTGCATGGTGGTGGTCACATGTCGGGCGGCATTACCGTTTATGACGGTATTGCACGCAAGCTCAGCGAGTCAATTAACCATATCGTGGTTTCAGTTGAATATCGCTTAACGCCAGAGTTTCCGTACCCAATCGGTATTGAAGACACCATGGTTGCTATAAGTGGCGTTTTTAAAGTATTAGATCAACGAAAAATTACTTATACAAGCCAAGATTTGACGATTATGGGCGACAGTGCAGGGGGTGCTGTTTGCGCCTCAATGCCTATGAATAAAGCGTTTGTGGCTGCTGCAAAGATTAAAAAGCAAGTGCTAATTTACCCTTCAGTTGATTACACGTTAACTTCGCCTAGTATGGAAACCCTTGGCGTGGGTTATTTGCTAGAAAAAGCGAAAGTGGAATGGTACTTTAATAGCTATTTCCAACACAATGAAGACCGTAAAGCGGTGTCTCCTGTTTATGGTGATTTTTATAAAGAAATGCCACAAACTTTAGTTGTGGTTGCGTCACACGACCCATTAAGTGATGAGGGTATTAAGTATTATAAAAATGTACAAAATGCGGGCGCTAAGGCAGAGTTATTACAAGTAGAAGGCGTGGTGCATGCCTATTTAATGCTTGAAAACTTGTGCCCAGAAGAGTGTGCTGAAACGTACCAAGCAATTAATAAATTTTTGTCAAATGTTTAGCTATTTAATATGACCAGATCAAATTAGATCAAATTGACTTTAATTTACAATGCATTGATCTTGATTGAACCTAGTTAAAGATGCGCTTTCCCCTAACCGTTTAAGGCGGTGGGGGGGCAAAATGACCCCCTTAAAGCTGCATGCTGATGTCAAGGTCGTTTTGACCCGACATATAATATCTAGATATGCCAACTGCCCGCCTAACCTCATTGAAAGTGCTGTCTGTCATTCCACCCATGACGCAGCTCAATACGCCTTACCCGTCTACTGCTTACCTGACGGGTTTTTTGCATTCGCGCAACATTAAAGCGGTACAAGAAGATTTGGCGCTGGCGTTGGTGTTGCATTTGCTCACGGCTCAAGGTCTTGAGCAAGTCTCACAAAAAATTGATCACATTGCGGAAAAAAAACGTAGCCCATCACTGCAAGCCTTTTCGGCGCAGCAAGCACGCTATTTAAATACAGTTGAGCCTGTCATTGCTTTCTTGCAAGGGCGTGACTCAACCCTGGCTCACCGTATTGTTAACCGCCAGTACTTACCCGAAGGCCCACGTTTTGCCACGCTTGATGCGTATATAGACGATGAGTCGGGCGACCCCCTGGGGTGGGCGTTTGGTGCGCTCGGTATGCAAGACCGTGCCAAACATTTAGCCACTCTGTATTTGAATGA
>JBDNHM010000216.1:0-2050 GCA_041688825.1 Burkholderiaceae bacterium
CGCTTGGTCATAAGCTCGCCTGAGCATAGTAGGAATTGGTGCGCCAATTGCCATACATTTTGAAAGGGCATCATCAAGCGTACATTCACCTTTTAAAAATTTATCTTCCGCTAATAAACTTGCATCTATAACGGCATCATCTATAATCATGCTTTAGCCCGCCTGAGCATAATTAGATTCTCGGCTGCCAATATCTGCTCGATTCGCTCACCCAACTTAGCCCAAGCTTCGCGCTTTTCGGTGTGATAGTCATAATGTAGATAATGCCGCCTAACCTTACTGCCTGCAATTAAATGGTTCTGGCATCGGTCTATCACGTCAAGGCCAACACCTAAGGCCTGCATCATTGTTGCCCCTGTTCGCCTTAAATCGTGTGGTGTCCATTCGCCATTTTGTCCACCTGATAAAACTAGGCTGTCGTCATTCGTGCGGTTAAGTAAAGCAGAACGGCTTTTAAATTGAAATTGCCTGTCGCCTACTTGTTTTGAAATGGTCTTTAAATCAATGTGGTTGTCAGCATCGTTGCGCGAAGGGAACACCCATTTATCGCTTGTCGCGTTGGCTTTAAGTTCGCTAAATTGCCTTAAAGCAAAATCGCTTAAATAAATAACTTGATCTTGTTTTTTGTTGCGCTGTCCCTTGCTGTTTTCCTGCGGAATAAACCATTCTCGCTTTTCAAAATCAATATGTCGCCATTTGGTTAAAAGCAATTCACCGATTCTGCAAAGTGAAGACAAGCAAAGCCAAACGGTTTTTTGAGTATGCAAGGCTAGGGGTTTTTTAACATCGTACTTATTTTCTGCTTTGTCATAAGTCGTCTGCATGGTCTTAAAAATGTCTCGCAATTCTCTTATTTCATTTTCTGATAAAACCCTGCTTCGTTCCTCTGTGTAGTCGTGTGAAACTAGTTTTTTAACATCTACCAATTGAGCAGGGTTGCCCTCAGCAAGTAAACCCCGCCATGGTTGCCGCTTCTCAGCCCATCGCAGCATTTGACCAATTGAATTTGATAGATCAATGGCTGTACGTTGAACACCACGCGCAATAACACCTTTGTATAAATCTCTTAAATGCTTTTCGCTAAGTGTACGAACGGGTAATTTTCCTATTTGTGGCAATACGTCTTTATCAAATGATCGAATCAGGTTTTTGTTACCGTCTTTTCTAGCCACGCCATCTGTTAGCCATACTTGGTATAGATCGTTGACCGTTAAATCGTTTTCCAGTTTTTCTGCGTTATAAGCAATAACCATTTCAATCGTTTGCTGATTGATAATCTTTTCAGCAACTTTAGCCACCGAAGGGTTAACGCCATCAGCAAGCTGCTTTTTAGCAATATTTCGCCGTTCGCGTATCGTGGCTATGTCATGGTCAGGGAAAGTGCCGCAGGAATACCAACATAATTTGGTTTGCCATTTGTAGGCATATTTCCACCGAATTGATACGTTGCCATTGTTTGCTCGAACCTCACCTGTTAGCCCTTCGCTGTCAGCAAGGCTATCACCTCGCCAATCTTGTGTAACGGCTTTAAGTTCTCGAACAGTCCATTTAGTACCTTTGCCAGTCTTGGGGTATCGGGTCATTTGTAACCTCTGCAAGGGGTCGTATGGTTATCTCAGGGGTAAACTGAGGGGTAAACCAGAGTTTAACTTGCTTTGATTTACTTTGAAAGGTTTTGTATTGATTAAATTTGTTAACAGTATGATTTTATTGATTATTTACTGTACAAAGTGAAACATACTAAAACACATCAAAACACTGTTTAATTCCATGGGGTGCAAGGGGTCGAAGGTTCGAATCCTTCCGTTCCGACCAGTAATATCAAGGGGTTAGCTCTCACAAGGGGCTAACCCCTTAGTTTTTTGATTTTAATTCTAAGCATGTTGCTTAATCAGACGCAGTAGTTGCTCAACTTCCTCTTCAGTCGTATCCCACCGACACACAAAGCGCGCAAGCTCTGGGCCGCGTCTGTAAAAGAGAACGCCATCGGCAGCAAGTTGATCGAGTGCTGTTGCGCGCATTTCTACAAACAACTCGTTGGCTTGGACCG
>JBDNHM010000217.1:0-3144 GCA_041688825.1 Burkholderiaceae bacterium
AAAAGGAATTATTGTCCAGGCGATTTCAATGCCAACGTGCTCGTGAAAGGTTGCTGCTTTGTGACCTTTTGACTTACGGTGCGCCCAAATTGAGTAGAACATAACGCCAAATACGGCTACAAAAATTGCCAAACAGATGCCGAGCATCAGCCAGTGCAACCAAACGATATCTCTTGAAATTTGCGTGACGCCCATTGGCAAATTAAGCTGGTTTACCGCTGGGCCGCCCGGCATATTTTGAACTTGCGCAAGGGCAACGCCGCTTACGAGCAGCGCACAGGCAAAAATACCGCTTTTCAACTTCGACATGCTGACCTCAAAACTTAGTTATCGAGTCTAAACTTTGCTTTTAAAGCAAAGGCTTATACCTGATATTAGGCTAAATGAATGAATATATTTTACTGATTTTTTAAAGATTATAACCAAGCTTTATGATTTCGTATTGTGTATACCCTTGCACTACAATGGGAAACTTATCTAGTCGGGAATTACGTCGATGTCATTTACCCTTTCCGCTTCAGCGAAAAAAACAGTTAAGTCTTTGCTCGATCAATACCTTTTTGAAACAAACTTACCCCCAAAAGAGGGCTCTAAACCTCTTTTTATTGATGGGTTGGCTTGCGGCTGGGTTCACCCTGATGCAGTTTTAGCGCTCAGGGGTTTGAAGGGCATTGAACTAAACACTGACTCAATTCACGTTTTAAAAGCGACCCATTCTGCCCATTTACCACCCTCAACATCACCACAACACTCAAATTCTGCATCAGAAACACCTGACTTACATGCATTTGAGTCACTGAATACGCTGCTAGCCCAGATTGCCCTGCGCTTAAAAGAGGCGGGTTGCTGTGTGGCTTGGCGAAACGAATTGCTCGATGTGTGGGCGGGTGACGTTTCAATTGCTGCGATTGAACGTGGTGTAGTGCGCCCTTTAGGCATCACCACGCGGGCGGTTCATTTACACGCGCGCAATGCAGCAGGTGCTTTATGGGTTGCACGGCGCGCGTTAAACAAGGCAACCGACCCCGGCCTGTGGGACACCTTAGTGGGCGGTTTAGTCGGTTACGGTGAACCCGACGATTTAGCGCTGGTGCGAGAAACCGACGAAGAAGCCGGCTTGTCACCCGAAGATATTGAACACCGCACGCCCATTCGGCAAATTACGATTATGAAACGCCAGTTACCAGAGGGCTACCAAATTGAACGGGTATTAACCAGCGAGTGTGTTTTGGCTGACCACTGCATACCCGCCAATAAAGATGGCGAGGTAATGCATATTCAGTGCATCGAACCCGCTGAGGTGGTTGAAATGTTATTGGCTAAGGCCTTCACAACCGAAGCCACCATTGTGATCGCAGAAGACTTGGTACGCCGGGGTTAAGCCTGCTGCGGTTGGTCGCGCCAAACTTTTAAAGCCTTGATGCGTTCGTCGACAACTTTGTCAACAACCTGTCTTAATTTTTGATCGCGCGAGAGCAACAATTTAAAGTCTTTGTGGGTGAGCTCAAGCAAATTGGTGTAACCCAACGAACGCACTTCAAATTTTATCGTTTCATCAGTTAACAATGCTAACTCACCAAAAAACTCGCCTGAACCCAGTTCGATGTGCGTGTCATCTGGCAACAATACGGTTACTGCGCCTGAGGCCACAAAATACATAGATGCCCGTGATTTTTCTGCCCCTATAATTAATTCATGTGGAATCGCTAACCGAGGGCGCAACAACTTTGTAATTAACACTTCAGACGCGTCTGACATATCGCTCAGTAAGGGTACCCGTGCAATTAATTGCGCAGCGGTTAACTCGGTGTCAAGCGATGGTTCTGCGTCTAAAAATCGCCACCTGCGTTCAAGCTGCGTCACCAGGTCATCGTAAACTTCGCCCCCAATCAGTGATTCATCAAGCATGCTGCGATAGCGTCGACGTTCAAGTGATCGTGCAGTTTGACCAAGGTATTTTTCTTCTAACCATTCGGCATACATTGGGTATTGCAAACGCAATGCTTGCAGATTTTCTTCAACTAAATCTGCACGCCATTTTGTATGGCTTAATAAAGTTTGTGCGGCTGCATCTCCAATCATGGCTCTAATTTGCTCGTCTGCAAAGGTAGCTAATTTGCGTACCACCCAACTCATGACCACCAGCCGTGCAAAGCGATTTGTAAGGGTTCGGGCTAATATTTTGTTTACGCCCGTGCGATTATGTAACCGTATCGCTAAACGAAAAGTTTTGGGGTATTTAAGGCTGTTGTGTATTGATTTTTTGAACCCTTCAACACCATTTATTTTAATGGCGTCTTCCATGCGCTCGGCGTGCGACAGCAGGTATTCAGCTACTTTGGGGTCAAGGTTGTTTTCTTTCAAAATGTTGAAATAGGCTTCGAACTCGCGACGCGCCAAAATCGTTAAGCCAATATTGACGCGCTCGGCCTCTGTGAACTGATCAATATGAGTCGCTTGCGCGCTATTAATGCTGGCTTCAAATACTTCGTTGATGCGTGCTCGAGCTGTTTTGCTAATTTGCTCATTTAAAGCAATACGCTCGGTTTCTTTTTGTAAGGTAGTGGTTGCGACAGCAATGGCCTGGTTTCGCAACAAACGTTCGGTTGGGGTTAATTTGTCGAGTTTAAGCAACTTGATTAATGGCCGTAACGTTACGCCGTTTATTAACAGTGTGACCAACACATAACCGGTGACACCGAGTGCAACAAACTCTCGAACAGCGGGCGCAACCAAGTCGTGTTCTGTAACAGACAATGCCAGCGCTAATGAAAGAGCGCCGCGTAAACCACCCCACCAGATCACAGTTTTATAGCTGGTACTGACGCGCGTGCCAACAGCCCATGTCAACACCGGCAAAATACCAAACACGACCAGCGCACGTGCAAAAAGCGTGGCCACAAAAATAATGCCCACTATGGCTAAGCTTTGCCATGTGAAATAGCTAAACAATTTAGGTATTAGCATGGTGGCAAACAGAAAAATTAACGAGTTTGCCCAAAAACCAAACTGTTGCCACGATTGCGAAAGCGATGCAAAAGTATTTGCGCTAATGCGTGTGCGACCAACCGAACCAATGACTAACCCAGCTGTTACGGTTGACACCACACCCGACACACCAAAGAAGTGTTCAGGCACGATATA
>JBDNHM010000218.1:0-6666 GCA_041688825.1 Burkholderiaceae bacterium
ATGACAGAAGCTTAAATGACCTGGAACCCTGAAAAACCCCATAATGAGCTGCCTTCGCTGCCCCCAAAACATACGCTTGAAAGTAGGGTCGTGCTCAAGGCTTGCATCAATGCACGAACTGCTTTAGCTGAACTGAAGCAGGCGGCAGGTTTGATACCGAATCAAACCATGCTAATTAATACGATTCCCCTGCTTGAGGCAAAAGACAGCTCAGAGATTGAAAACATTGTCACCACGGCAGACAGACTTTTTCAACATGCTCAGTGGGAAAACCAGGCCGACTCAGCGACTAAAGAGGCACTGCGTTATCGATCTGCACTGAATAAAGGGTTTCAATCATTAAAAAAACGCCCTCTTTGTACAGCGACTGCTGTCGAGATATGTCAAACACTTAAAGGTGTAGACATGAACATCAGAAAGATATCAGGCACTCAGTTGCTTAATGACAAAACGGGCGACATTATTTATACGCCACCTGAAGGGGAAAATACGCTTCGCAATATGTTGGCCAACTGGGAACAGTTTATACATAATGAAGAAGACATAGACCCGCTCGTTCGCATGGCTGTCGGCCATTACCAATTTGAGGCCATTCACCCGTTTATCGATGGTAACGGACGCACAGGGCGAGTCATCAATATCTTATATTTGATTCAACAAGACTTGCTTCAACTACCCATTCTTTACCTCAGTCGACACATTATTGCGAACAAAAATGATTATTACAGGTTACTACTAGAAGTGACCCGCGATGACGCTTGGGAGCCTTGGATTTTATTTATGCTTAAAGCAGTTGAGGAGACTTCTCGTTGGACAACAGAAAAAATTGCAGCCATTAAACACCTATCAGACCATACTGCAGATTTTGTTCGCGACAAACTGCCTAAAACGTATACCCGTGAGTTGGTTGATGTCATATTCGAACAACCCTATTGCAGAATTTCAGATGTGGTTGACAAGGGTGTAGCAAAGCGTCAGGCTGCGTCTAGATATTTAAAAAGCCTTGTTGATATTGGCGTTCTGAATGAAATGAGTATGGGTAAAGAAAAGCTTTTTATTCAGCCAAAGCTGATGAGGCTATTGAGTCAAGACACCAATCACTTTCAGCCTTACAGTAGTTAGGTATCAATGGAATAGGGCATTGCGTTGGGCTGCACTCAATTCGACCCAGCTGCCAGGCGCTAAGTCACCCAACTGTAACGTACCCATACTGACGCGCATCAATCTAAGTGTGGGGTGCCCAACCGCTGCGGTCATCTTACGAACCTGACGGTTTTTACCTTCAATGAGTTCCAACCCTATCCAGCAATCTGGAATACTCAACCGAACGCGAATCGGCGGTTCGCGTGCTGCGATGTTAGGCTGCGGATCAAGCATCCAGGCGCGTGCGTGCATCGTCGTATAGTCTTTAACCAGCACACCGCTAGATAACTGCTCGAGCGCTTCAGGGGTTGGAATGTTTTCGACTTGCGCCCAATAACAACGCGTGTGGGCATTTTTAGGGTCTAGCAGTTGGGTGTTAAGCCCTGGCTCATCGCTAAGCAACAACATGCCCTCTGAGTCAGCATCTAAACGACCCATCGCATAAACATCTTTTGGCAAGCCAAACTCTGAAAGTGTCCGGTTCGCAGAACCGTCTTCAGTGAACTGAGATAACACCCCATAGGGTTTGTTGAAAATGATGATCATTGCAGCGGTGAGGCCTTTTGATTTTACAAGATTTGTATGGCAGGTTGATTAATCTTGTACGGCACAACACATCAGTACCGACGAAATCAATACTGATTTCCTTTGAAGCCCATCAACAAAGTTTAAACCGTCAGCCAACAAGCTGCCTGCAATGATCAGGCAGCCCGTTGAGCAAACATTGATCTGAGCCCAGTTTTTTGACTACAACCCCTATTTTTAGGAACTCAATTGTGGCCCAAGGCGGAATTGACCAGAGCCATAGGAATTTAATTCTAGTGGCCATCAATTAGTAAACCTCGTCATGATCTCCAACATTGATTGGAATGATTTCATTCTCAGTAATGATGAGTTCAAGCGTAATTCTGTATTTGAGGTTGATCGAAACGCTGGACAGACCGTTAAGTTTTCCCTTAAGTGCGTGAAGTCGCAAAGAAGGGTGGTGTGGGTTCACGGTTAATAACTCAAGTGTTTTGGTGTACTGAGTCGCTGCGTTTGGGTGTTGCTTAATGAACTTGGCAGCTTTTCGGTTGTATTGGTCAGTGAAAATTAACTGCCAGGTCATGCTGCCAACTTTGTGTTGAGCTTATTGATACGACGAATATGCTGGGCAACGGTTTCTTTTACAAAGCGACCCGCTTCAAGATCGGCTCTAGATTCAGCGAGTGCAGCTTCGAGCTCGCATTCGCGAAGATATTGATATTGTTCTTCGCTCATCACAATGTATTTAATTTTTCCCCGAACAGAAACGGCAACTTCGGGTTGCGTAGTGAGTGCGTCTTCAATTGCTTTAACCCCTTTGGTTTTGAGGTCGTTTGCTGAGATTGTGCTCATGGTGAATCCCTGTTTAACATTGCTAACAGTATAATCAATAGTGCGATTAAAAGCACTATCAATCACTTGGAAACAATCAGTTATAAACCCAGAAATGCAAAAACCCCAGCGCGAACGCAGGGGTTTTTATCAATATATGGTGGCCCGAGGCGGAATTAAACCAGCGACACAGAGAGTCTCAAGCACTCTACGATAGACCGAATTCGCTGTTATCTCAACCGCTATGCCACACTGTCAAAACCTCGTGTACGAAGTGTTTTAACAAAGTAATTTAAGTGCTTCTCACTCCATCCTACAAAAACAATAAAGAAACTGCTGGGTAGAACCTATTGGAGTATGGTGAATTTCTTTAGAACTATTTATTAATTTAAACGTCTTACCAAATTCACTATGTAATTGATTTTCATCATATCGCACCACATCTAGGCCGCTACACTGCTCTGGCCCTTCGGGACCAAAGGTAGCAATAATCACATGGCCACCATGCTTTACAGAGCGAACCACCTGTTCCACATATTTGACCCTTTGCTCTGCCTGCGTTAAAAAATGAAATACAGCCCTGTCATGCCAAATATCAAAGTGGTTTTGAGGTAATGTGGCCTGAGTGATGTCAGCACAATACCAATTAACGTTATCGGCAGCTTTTCCAATTCGCGCCCGAGCGACATCAATTGCTATTTGAGAAATATCAAGTACGCTGATATTTTTATAGCCCTCGGCCAATAGATCGTCAACTAGCGTAGCTTCGCCGCCGCCAATGTCAATGATGGCTGAGTTCTTATCGCCACTCGCTTGATGAATGAGATTAAGGGACGTTTGAAGGTGGGGCGCGTACCAACTGACTGACTCTGGTACCTTAGTTCCATAGACCTGATCCCAATGCGCCTTATTGTTCATGATGCGATTCCTTTAGTGTCTTGAACTTAAAATAAGCTGAAATAACGTTTGGCTACGATGAGTTTGAACACTAAAGTCAACAGACCACAGATATCATTTAAAACGAAACGTCAGTTACGTCACTCATAATGTGACCACATCCTCAGCACCCTTACCGTCTTTTCTTTTCGAAAGATTTCGTAAATTAATCGATGCTGAATATTGATTCTGCGCGAGTAAGCCCCTACTAAGTCGCCAATCAGTTTTTCAAAAGGCGGAGGGTTTTGAAGAGGGTTTATTTCCAAGACGTCTAATAAAACTTGCGCTTTATCTTTTAGCCCAGCGGCAGAAAGTTTTTTAGCATCTTTAAGGGCATACTTGGAATAGACTACATTCCAAGTCACCACTTTAATACTTTCTTACTGTTAGCTAACGGCTCAGCCATGGCTTTTTTAATAGACTCACGCATACCAGGAATTGCTAATAGGTATAGCGTTTCCTGAATAGCACTCCAATCTTCTTCGGAAACTAAAACAGCATTTGCCCGCTTGCCAGTTATTAATACTGGTTTATGCGTTTCTGCGGTTTGATCAATTAAGCGATACAAGCCCGCTCTCGCTTCACTTGCAGTTAATGTAGCCATGGTTTGCCTCTTTCAATAATAATACGTAAAAGCGTACGTTTTGTCAAAAGGGTCTTTTTGGGGCTAGCGTGCTTAGAACATGCCATACACCTTTGAGTTCATCGACTTTTGCAATGGCTGCAAGACTATCAGCGTTGATGATAAAAGTATTAAGTTTGAACACACCCACAAATATACCCTATTCAGCCCAGTTTAAAAAAGCTTGGCAACATCTTGTATTTTTCAGACCGTCAATTCGATGTCGAATTTCAACTCTAGCGCCTAAAACAACGAATACTTCTTCACCGTCATTGGCATGCCATTTGTATGGCTCGGCAGTCAATGTAGGCGGGTAGTCATGCCATTCATGCGGGCAATGTCAATCGTTCCGTAACGAGACGCTCGAGGTTTCGTCCGTTCGAAAGCGCTTTTTTTTACCTGTAAACCATGTGCTCGGTATGCATTCGATAATTGCAGTATGTGCATTGTTAGACTGATTGGTTATAAAGAAATTGTAAAAATGTCGTTTTGGTTTTAATGAGTTTTTATTACACTATTAGATTGTCTGGATATGCCGTTCCGGATAGCGTTTGTGTAGCCGGCATCGTAAAGATGAGATATGTCGAAAATTTATGTGATTCATGAGAACTCCGCCTGGGTAGAGCCGTTGCAAGCAGCTTTTCAGGAGCTGGATTTACCTTACGAGGAGTGGTTTCTCGACGAAGGCAAACTGGATCTGTCCGCGCCTGCGCCTGAGGGAGTTTTCTACAACCGAATGAGTGCTTCATCGCACACTCGCGATCACCGCTTTGCGCCCGAATACACGGCAGCAGTGCTGTCCTGGCTTGAGGCTCATGGTCGGCGTGTTGTCAACAACAGCCGCGCCTTGCAGCTTGAAATTAGCAAGGTCGCACAGTATGCTGCTTTGCAGAATTACGGGGTCAAGACCCCCATCACCATCGCTGCAGTCGGCAAGCAGCACATCATCGAAGCCGCCCGCCAGATGACAGGCTCATTCATCACCAAACACAATCGCGCAGGCAAAGGGCTGGGCGTAAAACTTTTCCATCATATCGATGCCCTGCAGAGCTATGTGAACAGTGAGCAGTTCGAGCCTTCCGTCGACGGCATCACGCTGATACAGCAATACATTCGCGCACCGCAGCCTTTCATTACGCGCGTCGAATTCGTAGGCGGCAAGTTCCTTTATGCCGTGCGCGTTGATACTTCGCTAGGGTTTGAGCTCTGTCCAGCAGACGTCTGCCAGATCGGTGATGCTTTCTGTCCGGTGGGCGAAACTGCTCCCGAAGCGCCTGCGCCGCGCTTTCAGATCATCGAGGGTTTTGATAGCCCCATTATTCAGCGTTATCAGCGCTTCATTGCCGAAAACGGGATAGAGATTGCCGGAATCGAGTTTATTGTTGATGAAATAGGTGAAATCTACACTTACGATGTCAATACTAATACCAATTACAACAGCGACGCTGAAGATGCAGCTGAGCTTTACGGTATGCGTGCGATTGCCCGATATCTTGGGCAGCAGTTGCATGATCTGAATGCCCGCCGGTCAAGTGTTCACAAGTCTCCAGACGTTACCTGACAGCAGGTTGTTTCTTTTCGATCTTTACAGTTACATGCAAGACAATCGCCGACTTGCATGCAACTGAGGTTTGTCAGTCATAAATATGGTTAGTAGAAGGGCAGACCGGTTGCTTACAGAAAATCTGAATTCATTACTTTAGTCGAGGCTTAACTAGTTTGGCATCCGGCATAGATAAAGTTCCTGCCCTGATTTCATCAACAGCATTTGCAACTGCACTGGCGACGTTATGTACCTCTTTTTGCATCGCAATATCTAAATCAAGGACGGCATGACTTTCTGCGTAAGACTCATAATAGCCGATGTATCTGTCAAGACGAGAAAGCACTCCAGCATCAATCAGCCCCATCCAGTCTAACCAATCTGAAAGACCCCTACGAACGCCTTCAATACCCGCAACGTCACCATGCACGACCAACCCATATGCTCGTCCAGCGAGATGCTTGGGATAAGACCACCCTGCCAGCTCTAACGCCTTCGCTTTCTCTGCATTTTTACCTGAAGTCGTTGTGGGATCAGGATTGCCGCCATCGGCACATACCAATCGATCAATCATCAACTTTAAAACACCCGGGGTTTGATACCAATAAACCGGCGTCATAATGATGATCCCATGCGCCGCCACCCATTTTTCGTAAATTTCAGCCATCCAGTCATTCGTTTGACGTTGGCCGTGATTCGGGTAGCAGCTACAGGGCCAGTGGCATAAAGGCATTGCTGTTGAAACGCACGCTTTGCAGGGGTGTATGTGCTTGTCATAAGAAGAGGTAAGCAAACTCAGATCTAGAATATCAACCTCCATGTTGCGAGCAATCAATGTTTCCGCAGCATGTTCTATTAACCTAAATGTTTTAGACATTTCACCAGCACAACTACCGTCATTTCGGGCAGAACCGCATATGAGCAACACCCTTGACTGAGTCGAGGGGTCTTTTTGGATAGCTTCAGCTGCAATTAAATTATCGCGTGTAGCACTCCACTCAACAGACAAGTGATAATTTGGGTCTGCAAAACCTGCCCCTGCTTTTTCAGTCAAAGGGGCTTTATG
>JBDNHM010000219.1:0-3258 GCA_041688825.1 Burkholderiaceae bacterium
AGGTTTGGCTGCCTGAAGCTGACCCTAGGGTTGATTTAATTGAGGCACCGGTATAACCCACTTTGCCGTATAGCAAGCCCGTATCGTTAATGGGTGTTGCGGCCGATAAAAAGAGGTTGTATGAATTCTCTTTTTTATAGGTGCCCCGAGCTGTGCCGAGGCCATTAATGCTGATGGTGTAATTAGACGTTTCACTTTCAAATGGTGAAAATTCAGCCCCAAAGCCTAGTAAAAAGCTTTTTGATACAGGGAACATGTAGCCGGCTGTAATGGTGCCAGCAAAACTATTGGTGCTTTCAATATTTGTACTAAACGGGTAATAGCCCCCAAGAGCGTTGATGCCAGAGTTCCCAAAACTAGGGCTCACGTTTTCATAACCGATGCCCAACTGGCCGTAAAAACCATCAAATGATTTTGGGGCATTTTGAGCGTTTGCAACATGCATGCCAGCCAAACTTAAAGCGATTACTGCGACAGCAGATAAACCAAGCTTTTTCATGTGAGTTCCATAAAATGAATGAGTAGGAACACCATTATTGGTAGGTTGCTGTATCGCCAGATGCAACAGATAATTGCCAAATAGAAATATTTGTGATGTAGCTGCTGTGGCGAAGACGCTTTTGATGTAACGCAAAATGAAGGGCGTTAACAGTCAGCTACCTTGGCTCCTGATCAAACAGAAGCGACCCAAAAAGGGTAATAATCTCGAAAAAATACACGCCTTGATAGTGAATGAAGACTAGCATTAAGGACTAAACATTTAGCAGGTTTAGGAATCTTGACACTGAAAAAATTTCATCAAAACAACCCCTATCTCACCTGGTGACACACCGAGTTCCATAACATAGAGGTCAGTGTAAGAACGTTGATGCACATATTGAACAGTAACAATAGTAGCAATGCTAACCATAACAATGAATGCCATGCAACTTTAAAACGATGTCACGCATCAGTGGCGCAAAACGAACTATTTTTTAGCTTAACTTAGGCGAGTTTTTATCATGAATGCAAAACACCTCACCACAAATACGACATTAATATTCAACGCATTATTTATTACACTACTCAATGCATTAACAAGCGGCGCAGCATTGGCTCAGTCTAGCTCGTTGAATTACAACAACAGCCCGCTTAATTACAGCAATAGTCCATTAAATTACGACAATAGCCCGCTAAACTTCAATAACAGCCCTTTGAATTATGAAAACAGCCCGTTAAATTACAACGCTACTAATGGGGTGTACGACAGCCAAGGTAACCGCGCGGGCTACACAACCGTCAGCCCTGACGGTGTTACCAATATATACAGCCAAGACGGCACCCGAAGTGGCTACATACCTGCACCTGAAGCTGGCAACGGCAGAGATCTGTGGTCTAAATAATGAAACCCTTTGCAAGCATCAGTAAGCTCAAGTATGGCCTAGCCTTTGTAAATTTATGCTTTGCATCAAGCGCATTGTTTGCAAATGATGATTGGGTTGAATCTGAAAACACATCAAACTTTTCTGCATATGTTGACAAGAATACAACCAAGCGTGAGCAAGAGTTTGCGATTGTTCGAATATTGAAAAACTACGTGAAACCCAAAACTATAAATGATGTACAAAAATACCGTTCTCAAATCACCAATACTTTGTATGATTGTGAAAAAAAGATTTTTAACTTACTCACAACTCAGTTATATGAATTACCGTGGGCCAAAGGCACATTAATTAAAAGTTACGACCTAAAAAAACAAAACAGCCAACAAGACTGGTCACCCGTTAAGCTGGGTTCTATAGAGGAAGCATTTATGGAGCTTGGTTGCGACGGCTTATCTTCATTACCTATAACAAGAGTCATATACCCAGCCTGGTAACTAAGCAATACCTTTCCGAAGTGCAATCAATATCAATAATTAGATGATGCGATGAAGAAACTCTAGCAGACGCCTAATTGCGAGGTCACGGTACCAAGTGTTTTTTGGTATTCCAGGGCATAGTGACATATCATTGCAAATGATAATTACGACGAAGCGGAGCCGTTGTATGGAAGTTGAAGGTAAAGCGTACTAAGTTAAATGGTATTTAGCTTAACGGCCATACAAACTGGTCAACAACTTCATAACAATCTCTAATATCTGGGTCAAAAAAAACTTCTCTGATGTGTTTGTGTGTCCCTTTATTTACAATCTTCCATGTATGTGGCTTTTTCGTTAGCTCAAGACCATAACCCAATTCGATGGTGCAAAACGGTCCCACCATATAACGTTCGTGCATGCGATTTAGATTGTCATCTAAAGTTAAATATGTAAACTTTCCTTTAAAATTTACAGAAGTTAAAAACCTTTTTAACTCTATGACTTCCCTTTCAAAATCAGCGCTCATTACATGACGGCTTGATGCAAATACTCTAAAAGTATGCCCCCCTTGCCTAATCCAAAACTTAAATAACTCTTTGAACAAAGTCTTAGTCTTCAGACTAGTCATCAGTTTTTGACTTGGGTTAATAATAGTCACAAATTTATTTTTTATTAGAAATGGAGCAAGGTTGTTAACAACAGTCTGCTCCGACTCAACTTTAGAAATATCAAGATACCCAACAGAGCTCTCTGATAATTCAGCGTATTCAAGCGCGTTGTGATTTTTGTATGTATGTGTTGCTTCTATTCGATCAGAAATAATGACATCAAAATCTTTTTCTTTTTTAAGTGCTTCAGTTGCTATCAACCAATCAGGGCTTGTTGGCAAACTAGGCAATGTTAGGACGCTCTCAATAAACTCAGCCCTAAGCATTAAATTTTTTATTAAGTGTTGCGTGTGAGGATCAAACTTTTTGGCAGCATGCCGGACTTGATCTTTCCATCCAGTTGGGAAATTGCAAACAACACGACCTTTACTTAACCCAACCAAATGGGTTAACAAAAATCGAACATTAGCCTCTACAAGCGCCTCTGGGTCAACTGCCAACTGATGAAATAACATGTTGAACCGAACTCGTTAGTTTAGGGGGCCCCAAATATCTTCGTCTCTGTCATCAAAAAAACCTTCTGGCCACGCATCCAAAAACTGGCCATCATCAGAGACACGAATTTCATAAATAGATGTTTTATCACCTACAGGTCTGAAATAAATAAGACCAAGATCTTTTGGCAACAAGGTAAGCGATGTATGCAGCAACTCGTCTGAAAATGACTCACGAACTCTGCGTAGTAGTCGCAGCACAAAGTGTTCGCTGTGAGTTTCAATTATTAAAAAATCTTTTTTTTGCTCATTCCAA
>JBDNHM010000220.1:0-6545 GCA_041688825.1 Burkholderiaceae bacterium
AGAAAAAGGCATACAGAAACACTTCCAGTAGAAGCTGCCAACATTAAGGGTGTCATACCGTTTGACGTTTGGTCGGCAACCGAACGGCCGTGAGCTAAGCAATGATCAACCGCTTCTGTTAACCCAGACAAACAAGCTGCTATGAAGACTTTGTCCATTAGCAAATATGTCTCTTTAAAATTGAAAAAGATACTTATTTAAAAATAGGATTTGTATCTTTCGAAAAGTAAAAATCAAATTTTTTAGGTAATTTAAATTGCTAGTGTTTCATTAGTTGAGAAAATAAAGTCATTTCATGAAACTTATGAGGTTTACCTCACTCCCTAAACTATATGCCAATTTGAGCATTAAGTGTCATTGACTTTTTCGATTGGATTGAAGTCAAATTTTAGATTTAGCAACGCAAGATATGCCTGTTAGCATATCTTTTACCTTGAGTTATAACCACACCATCTTTAGAGCTTTGAACTAGATAGCAACGCATAAATTCAGACAACCTTTTTATGGGGTCGCGACCGACATCTTTTTCTAAGCGTCGAATTCCCTGCTTAGAAAAAAACCTAATGATGCCACCACGACCATCAAATTGCTCATCACCATAGCTTATTAACCAATCTTATATGAGTGGTGGTACGCCTCTTTGTTGTTGTCTTATCGATGCATGGGTTGAGAGTTCAAATTTCATATCTATTCCTCTGCAGATTGAATCATTGAGTTGGTCAGGAACTTAAAGGATCACCTTTAAATCATTTTTTTAATTGCTTTTAGCCTTGGCCTAACTAATTCGGTATCTTGTTATTTAATGGTCTCATCATTATTTCTTTCATTTGAAATCTTGGCTTGATCTACGAGCCAATGACCTCTTTCTACACTTCTATTTTTTGCAAGCAAATCAATTGGTATGTTTTTAATTCTTGTTGCGCCAATACGAAGTGCAAAAATTGCTTCAGAATTGCCCCCCGCTAATTCGTTTAAGGTTTGTCTGCATACGTCATGTTTTGGTGTTTTACCGTCTGGTAGGTATGTTGGTAAATAAATTGGTAAACCTTCGCCTACTGAGTCAAGAATAGCGGCATCACCAAGATTTTTTTCATCTATAAAGTTTCGTAGGTATTGTGCAAACGGATTTTCATCGTCTGTATCAAGTGAATCTTCGTAGAACTCTCTTTCGACACCGTATATGTCCCGATTTTTAATAGAGGCTTCTTCTTCAGTTCTTGTGCCGGTAAAGTGATCAGACATTTCATCTGATAGGCCACCAATTGTTGAATCTAGGCCAGGAAAAATATCTTTTAACTCCATCACCTTTAGACATTTATTAATCTTCTTTTTAAACCGCTTTGTACGCCACCGTAGGCTTAACTCAGCATGAATGGCAAATAGCGCCGGAGCAATATTGAGAACATTCTCAAAAGTTACGCCATACGCTTTTTCTAACAAATCAAAATTCAGCATTACGTTTGAATCGATCTTCATGCTTGATTTGTTTATTAAAGTAGGTCTTGAAGTTTGGGTTGGAATTTCTTCTTCGCCACTTAGTACTTGTATGGATACGTTAAGCGCATCGGCCAACCCTTTGATTGTTTTTTCTCGCACAATTAATGGTCTATTTTCTCCTTCAATTCTTTGGATTTGTCTTTTAGTAAGTTTTGCTTTCCTAGCTAATGCTTCTTGTGAAAGCTTTGGCCCTTTAATAGGGCTTGTACGTAATTCACGTAAACGATCGGGGTCAATGTTGAAGTTCATTTTGCATCTCACTTGTAAATGGATACATCTACTATATTCGTTAAATTTTTATTTTGAAAGACGAATAAAGCGTCTTTTTGTAATATTAATACGTCTTAATTGACGACATTTTAAAAAATGGGTTGTGTGCTTTACTATTTTTGCAAAAGCTGGGCCGCGGTAGTTATCAACAAAGATGCCCGTTCTTTCATGCCCGGTGGTATGCCGTGCTCAAGACCTAAGGGGTGGATAAGGCCGGTGTTTTAATGGTCGTCACCCGCCAGATGTGTGTAATTAGGAGAACCTTGTTGCAGCCCGATCAGTGAAGTTGACACGCTAAAAGGTAATCAGATCTGCCTTGCAATTACCAAAATCAACTCTGATATGTTGACGCCGATCCAAAATTAACTGCTCAATATTCAATCGGCGACAACAATACTGGCCATGAATTCGAGATCTAATTAAAGTCAAATATGAATATTTCATGATTTGATCATCAAGTTGACTGATATACATGTGTAACAGTCGTAGCACCTGCAGCTGTTGTAAGTCAATCTCTGTTCCTCGGTATACGGTCTTCGTCAGTCACCCAAAATAAAATTGCACCAGATGGATAGCCAAGGTAAAGAGAATCCAGCAAATCACACACGTGAGTCGAGCGCCAAACATACTGTCTATGCATCTCAGGCAAGCGCAATTCACCTTACTCAATCATTACGAAAATTTCATTCACTGTTGCTTCTGCTTTTGCAGTTTCAAAATCCCTTTTTATCATTGCTATCACTACCACCCTTTACTAAGCTGCTCTTTAACGCTGATAGGGTCTAGTACTGTTGCGCACGTTTCCCAATCAGCATCTTCAACTTTGCTGTACTTGGCATCAAACGGGTTACGAGTAGTGGTGGTTCGATCGATAAGTTGTTTGGCGGACTCTTGATCGTTGAGTGCAACTTTTACCCAAACGTCTTCAAGCGTGTCGGGTATTTGGCCAAATAGATCATGTATTGCTTCTAGGCGATCTGCAAGCACCTGGTGAACCCGGTCTTCCACTGAGTCACGGTAACGTAGGTTAGCGATCCAGATTTCGCTTCGGGCTTGACCGATGCGTTGAATGCGCCCTTTACGTTGCTCAAGACGGGTTGGGTTCCAAGGCAAGTCAATATTTATGAGAGTACCAAGCCGTTGTAGGTTTAAGCCTTCAGAAGCGGCATCGGTACCAAGCAAGAGTTTAAGGTCACCATCACGTACACGTTCTTTTAAAGTGTTGCGGTCACAGCGTTGAAACCTGCCGTTGCGCCAAAAACCAGATCGATTACTTCCTGCATAAAGACCAATATCCATCGAGGCAAACTCATCACGCTTTACCATCTGTTCGCCAACCCATCTCACTGTGTCGTAGTACTGTGAAAAAAGAATGCAGCCTAAGTCTAACCAACGTTCTGAGGCGCCAGGTTGCGACCCGAGCAGGTAACCAATCAGGGCATCAAGCTTTGGGTCATTGTTATCTCCGGCTCTTAGCAACTCTAAACATCGATTGAGTGAGTCAATTTCAGGCCCTGTAAAGTCTTTGAAGTCGCTTGCATTCATCTGCTGTCGTCCAACAAGCTGCAATGCTTCGTCTTCTAACTCGTCATCATCTTCTAACTCGTCATTCAAATCATCAGGGTCTACGCCAAGTAATTTTGATACCGTTCGACGGCCTGCTTCCATTGAGCTACCCAACCGGCGCAGTAATAGTGTTTTAAAAAAACCTGCACCTTTGACGCGCTCTTGAAGAAGCATTGAAAAGGCTTCAGCTTCATCATAGGCCTCACGCAAATAACCGCTCAGCACTAATGCGTCTTTGTCGTCTTCGCCAAACAACTTAACAGCAACCTTGGGTAAAAAATAACCACCTGTTGCTGGGTTTATTGTTGCTTCTAATTAAGCCCTAGTTCGGCGCACGATACAACGCAACAAAGGATTATAGGTTTCGCCATAGTTTGGAATTAATCCATTTTGCAACTGAACCCGCTGAATAGCTCTTGGTAGGGTGTCCACACTTTCAGGTGTGAACTGCCAGCGGCTATCGCTCGCGTCTAAACTACGGCGAATTTTGTCAAACGCTGGGCCTTCAAATCTTGATGGTAACGGGTCACGCACATACTCCCAGCCTGAATGAATATCACCAACTGGTACTGTAGTGACCCCTGTTGCAATTTCAAGGCATCTGCTGGGCTTAAACCACGGGCTGCTTTGAGTCCACCCGCCTAAGACCCCATCGTTTCCTTGCGACAAAATATGTAATAAATCCCAAGCTTCAACGGGGTGAAGTTGCACAGGTGTAGCGGTAGCTAGGAGCATGCTTTTCGTTTTAGTGGCTATTTTTGACAAGAATGCCATTAACTTATTGGGGTCAGCCTTCTCATCAATTTCATCTGCTTTGGCATCTACTTTTGGTACTTTACGACGCCGTGCACGGTGCGATTCGTCCACAATGACGCAGCTGTAACTGCGACCGAGCAATTGATTCAAAGCCTCAGCTTGGCCTCTAACCACCAAGCCTTGAGAAACAAGACCAATTTTGCGCGGGCACTTTCCAAGTGACCTGGCACCGTCAGCAGGGTATTCAACGTCGTTTTCATCTAACCAGGCTTTACCAGACCAGCGTGCTGATGGCAGAAGTAAAAGCTCCATTAACTCGTCTTGCCATTGTTGAAGCAATGGTTTAGGTGCCAGCACTAAAATTGGCCCACCATCTGGGTCATCTAACGCAATTAATAAGGCAGCCATAGCAAGTTGAATAGTTTTACCTAAACCAACTTGGTCAGCGAGCACTAGCCGAGCACCGCCCAGTTTGTGGCGTTCTAACGCTAAGCTAGCAAAATACTTTTGATGCGGCCAAAGCCCTTGTTCTTTTCTGTAAAGCGGCGTTTCAATTGCGACTGATGCTGCAACGGTAACAGGGTCTGGAATTGATTGTAATTCTTTAGGGGTAATGACTTTCCGGTTAATAATGCGTTTTAAATCTTGAGTGACAAAGGGGCAGCAGGCCAAGTCTATTGCGCGCGCGTCGTTCCATAATGCGTCGAACTCTTCTTGTACCCAGTCAATCGTATCTGGGCTGTCATCTTCCCAGAGCAATTCATAGTTTATTTTCCAAGCTGTAGCACTTTCATTAACGCTACCCAGAAAAGCCGTAGCGGTGCCGTCGGCGTAACGCACTACACCGGCTTTACCGTGTATTAGACCAAATGCTGAGTTTGGTAAAACTCGCACTTCAATTCTTTTATTAGTAAGCGCATCGTATAGGGCTTGATACCTTGGTAGTGCAACTGGGGGCGCATCCTCTGGTAACCCTGAACACCAAGATCGACGCAATGCAGCTTGGGCCGCCGCCGCTGTCACCAGATCTTGAGGGTCAAGTTCAGAATTACAAATAATACGAATGGGGCCTTCTATTTTGGCTATAGCCTCCCCCGCCACCTCAAACAGACTAGAGCGAAAGTACCCTGCAATGCGGTCATAAGATACCGCACCCTCAAGACGTTGGTTGAGTACGGCATGGTCAAGCCGATTTCTACGGCTAGAGTGTCGCTTTAGCATTAGGCGTGGTCGTTGCGCAATCGGCCCGCAAGAATGCGGGCAGCTTCAGAATCGGCTCGCCATTCATCCATTTCAGCCGTATTCCCTAAAGCTGATAGCCATTCAAGTAAACGGACAAAGCCCTCGCGTTTGGTCCAATAGCCTTGACCGAATGTGTCGCGTAAGTATTGTCGACCAGGTTCTGGACTGTTATCTGCAACTGTTGTTTCGCAAATGGCAAATAACAAATGACGTAATGGTGTTGATGCAAAAGGGTGAGTTGTATCTACACTTGCACGCCCGCGTTTAGAGGGAAAAGCCTCGCCAGAATCATTACTCCCTAATTGGGCAAGGCCGCTGGCAGCAAGGCCACTTGGCGTATGCATGCGAGCACCATTTGCCTTGTCGCTTTTAAGTAGCGGTCTTATATTTGTCACACCAAAACCACGGGCCAACTCTTCATACATACCTTGGCGGCGTTCGCCACGGCTCTCAATATCAAGGCCTCGAAGGTAATAACGCTCTACCAAAGACAGGTCACGCCAAGAGTTATCAAGACCGTTCGGAATGAGCGTGTCGCAGGCAATGCCAAGCGCGCGTTCAATCACGGCCTGAAAATCACTCTTTTCATTTTTGGCTCTTACTGCAAACACCTCGTCTTCGACATCACGGCCATCTAGGTTGCCATATTGGGTTAGCACCTTCAGAGCAGCAGCATATGCCGCAAGTTGATAATCTGCATCATTAAAGTTAGGTTCGTCACCTTCATCTAGCGCTTGCATCGAAGCGATTTGTCGCTTTACTTCGTCTTCAACAAGTGGGTAGACCTCATCAAGATATCCTGGCTCTAAGCCAATTCGTTTGCGCAAAACTAAGCAAACTGTGCCTTGAACATAATTGCCCTGCTTGATGCCCGCCGCTTCGGTTTCGGTGCTAATTGTCCAGGCAGCTGTAGCTTTGAGTCCAGCTGCCCAAAGTATCATGCCAAGGTCTGCCCAAACCGCGGGGTCTTGGTGGGTAAACATGACCATCTGTAGGCCGTTTTCAGGCATGTGGTGGGCTAGGTTCTGGTAGATATCGACCATGGAACGGCGGAAGTCTTCGCCGTCACCCCTAACCGCCAATTCTGCACGAGCATCAGGTGTCCATTCGGGGAATGCTTTGACAAGCTGTTTGTCAAACCACGCCAGAAAAAAATCGCCGAGTTCGTGATAATTGACCGCATCAGCGTACGGGGGGTCGGTAATCCAGATATC
>JBDNHM010000221.1:0-1837 GCA_041688825.1 Burkholderiaceae bacterium
CTTTTTGTCGAACATGAAACCGTGCCATATAACGCGCCTGCTGTTCAGGACTGATGTCTGCTTGAGCCGCACTCACGTCTAACCACTGTACCGGTTCTAGTGGTGTAAGCGATTGGTACACCCCAATTTCTTTACGACACAAGGGGCAAGCACCGTCATACATCACCGTTAAATCATTGCATTGGCGGGTGGCGTGATTGACGTCAACGAGGTTAACTGATTGTGCGTTGCTTAGATCACTAGCGTTGGGTTTTTTCATGCTTTTATTTCTTGCTTTTAAATAACGTGCCTAAAGGAAGCCAAAAAAGGTTACTTTTAAATCATGTTTTCAGATTCTAGCGTGTTACCTAGCCACGGCATCGATCAACACTATAAACCCCTCAAGGTTGAGTCATCGCTTACTTTAAAACAAACCGAACAGCCACCGCTGCTTTACCCGCTTGCGACACCAGAGCCACAGCTTTTATATCGGTTGTTTTAAAGTTACCGACAGCTTGCAATTGATCGCCAGCAGGTTTTAGAGTGACCTCTTGTTTGTCAGCGCCACTCAGTAGAGTCAATTTTGCACTGGCGTTCGACACGTCAACGATTTTGCCATGGTCAATCACATACAGCGAAATTGAATCGGGCTTGACGACAAGTTCATAATCAATATCTTTCACGACTGTCACCACGCCACCGAACATTGGCTCGTGTTGATGGCCTTCGGCTGCAAAACCTCACCGCCCTGGTTAGCTTCTGCTTCTAAAGAGGGTGTTTCAGCTACCCAACTCTCTGCAACATCACGCCGAGCCTGAGCAGCATCGCGAAGTTGGTTGAGCGATTGAGCCTCAGGTTGCTTTAACCACGCTTCGTCAAAAGCTTGCTGCAGGTTTTTGGGCGCCATGTTACTGCCCTGTGCCCACGAGGGGTCAGTAGCCAGCATTGCCAGCGGAACCACGGCCAGCCAACACGCGAATGCCAAACCAGTAAGGGTTTTATTAGGGTACATCTGATTCTCCGGGAACAAAAATGACACGAGGAATCAGCGAGGTGCGACGGTATTAAAGTCGCCAATGGATCAGGTGAGTGAACTCACCCAGGTTGTTTACCCCGCCGATTAGGCGAGGGCAACCCAGTTGGGGCGATCAGGCTGCAACGATAGCAGCGAAGCGGGGTTAACCAAACGCCTGGCAACCATGGGCGTTGCGATAACGACCAACGAGACCCAAGTTGCTTCGTTCAACATAAAAATGCAGGTTGAATCGCAGTCAAAAAAGTGATCGTCGATGGCAAGCGATGGCTCAGCAATTGAATGGGTAGCCAACGTCGCATGGTCAAAATACTAGCATAATCTGATATTGTTAATCATGATTAAGGTATTGATAGGTTATGGTGAGTTAGCCTTGTGGATATAGAGCCAATAGCCCGCCAAACATACTCATCGGCTTAATACAATTCTTAACATTGAATGGCTTAACGATACTTACCCGTTTTATTTTTCAACAAAAATTTTATTCACGAAACTTTTATCAACAGGAAAACTTATGTTCAGTCACATTATGGTTGGTGCAAACGATTTAGAAGTCTCAAGAGGTTTTTATGATGCGGCATTAGGGGCATTAGGCATTAAAGCTGGCACGTTCAGTCACGGCAGATACTTTTATCGTGGCCCTGGCGGCGTATTTGCCATTACTAAACCGCTTGATGGTGAAAAAGCAACGCACGCCAACGGCGGCACCATTGGCTTTGCTGCAAAATCAAAAGATGATGTCGATGCCTTTCACGCCATAGGTGTGGCGCATGGCGGCCAGTCTTGCGAAGGTGACCCAGGCTATCGCGATGGCGCAGCAGGAAC
>JBDNHM010000222.1:0-1109 GCA_041688825.1 Burkholderiaceae bacterium
CCTCTTCAAATGCCTTTGGTCCCACCTAAGCCTTCGCCGGCGTTGGCAAACGGGTATGTTGCTTGTCTTAATGTTGGCCGCTTCATTTGCTGAAGTGTTGAGTATTGGCGCAGTATTGCCTTTTTTAGGCATACTCACCTCACCAGAAGCTGTGTTTGCACAACCTATGTTGGCGCCTTTTATTAAGGTTTTGGCTATTCAAACCCCTGCTCAGTTGCTGTTACCCTTAACAATCGTGTTCGTGTTGGCCGCCATACTTTCTGGCTTGATGCGCATGGTTTTAATTTGGGCGCAGTATCGTTTGAGCTCTGGCATGGGTACCGATTTAAGTCTGAGTATATACCGTCGTACTTTATTTCAACCTTACGCGGTGCACGTAGCACGCAATAGCAGCGCTTTAATTACAGCGATTTCTACTAAAGTTAATAGTGTCACAAACGGTATTGTGATGAGCTCAATGATGCTCTTGAGTTCGTTTTTTATCATGATTATAATTTTAAGCGCCTTAGTGCTTATCGACCCCATGATTGCCATAGCGGCTTTTTTAGGCTTTGGCTTGGTTTACCTATTAGTGATTGTGTTTACAAAAAAAAGTTTGCAGCGAGAAAGTAAAATTGTCAGCCAGCAGTCTACCCAAGTGGTCAAGTCATTGCAGGAAGGCTTAGGCGGCATACGTGATGTATTAATTGATGGCACCCAAAATACCTATTGCAATATTTATCAAATAGCCGATTCTTCGCTTAAAAGAGCTCAGGCAAATTTGGGAATTGTTAGTGGTAGCCCTCGATTCATGATTGAGGCATTAGGTATGGTTTTGATTGCTATCTTGGCATACGTGATGGCGCAGCGATCTGAAGGGTTGACGGGTGCCATACCCGTGTTGGGTGCGCTAGCACTGGGTGCACAGCGCTTGTTACCCACTTTACAGCAAGCCTATAGTAGTTTTAGTACGATTCGTGGAAATCGTGCAACATTTGAAGACGTGATTGACTTACTAGACCAACCCATGCCAAACGAAGGCACAGGTTTGGTTGAACCGATTGCATTTGAGCAAGACATTAAGCTGAAAAACTTATCGTTTCAGTACGCCAAACAATCGCCTATGGTGC
>JBDNHM010000223.1:0-9456 GCA_041688825.1 Burkholderiaceae bacterium
ATAACAAAAAAAATGTCGACACCGATAAAACCCCCACTCATCCAACTTGGGAAGGCGTGAAAGGCTATGACAGACAACACAGCGATTGCTCTCAAACCGTCAATGTCGGGACGATACTTGGGGTGTAATAAATGGGGGTTCGGTGCAGTCATTTCAGTTATGCTAGTTATTTCGGGTTTGTTTCAAGTCGACGTTACAGGTCGTGTGCTTACAATCTGCCATGCAAAATTTTTTTAGGTTTTAAGTCAGTCAATTTTTTTCATTCTGATTGAAACTAAGTTCACACTAAATGTGCGCTTGATTTGCTTTCTTTTGCAAATACAACCAATCAACAATAGGGCTGTTAGGGCTGTAACCCACGACTACATGTTCAAGCTGCGCCCTAACAGCTTGCACATCATTTTGTTTGATCGCGTTATCAAGCTTGGCAAGCTCGGCCTCAAGTTCGGGCCAGGGTAAATGCGCTTCGTTGGCTTGCATAATGCGGGGGTGGTCGGTGGCTTGGGGGTTGTCACCAATAAGCAGTTCTTCGTAAAGCTTTTCACCCGGGCGCAAACCCGTCACGACCACTTCAATATCACCGTCTGGGTTTTGATCATCACGTACAGTTAAACCAGACAGCTCAATGGTACGGCGGGCTAAGTCAATGATTTTGACGGGCTCACCCATATCTAGAACGAATACACGACCGTTAATATTTAAATCACGACTCGACATGGCCCCCGCTTGAATCACCAATTGGGCGGCTTCGGGTATGGTCATAAAGTAGCGAGTGATGTCTGGGTGGGTAATGGTGACGGGCCCACCGCTGCGTACTTGCTGTTTAAACCGCGGCACAACCGAGCCTGAAGAACCCAACACATTACCAAACCGAACCATCGTAAAACGGGTTCGACTCGGCACAGCGGCCAAGCCCTGTAAAACCATTTCGGCCAAGCGCTTACTGGCCCCCATCACATTAGTCGGGCGCACAGCTTTATCAGTGCTAATTAGCACCATGTCAGGCACGCCAAACTCGTTTGCCGCTAAAGCCAAACTAAGTGTGCCCAACACATTGTTAACGACCCCTTCAATGGGGTTATGCTCAACCATTGGCACATGCTTGTAAGCCGCCGCATGATAGATGGTATGAGGCTGTAGTGTTTCTATAATTTGACGCATGCGCGCGCCATCACAAACAGATGCCAATAATGGCACCAGTTTGATGTGAGGGGTTGTAGGGCTTGTAGTGCTTGAGCTATCAACTTCAAGCTTGCTCTCAAGCTCATGGTGAATGGAATACAGCGCCAACTCGTTGAGCTCAACGAGCAATAATGTTTGCGGCTTTTGTTGCACAATTTGGCGGCATAACTCGCTACCAATCGAACCCCCTGCGCCGGTCACCAATACGGTTTTACCGGTTATGTTTAGGGACAATAACTCAAGGTCAGGTGCAACAGCATCGCGGCCTAATAAATCATCAATATCAAGTTCGCGTATATCTGCAGCCGTGACTTTACCTTGGGCTAAATCAACCACACTGGGTAAGGTACGCACAGAAAGTTTGGCTTGAATTAAACCCTCAATGATTTGATTGCGGCGGTGTCGGTTAACTGAGGGTAATGCCAGTAAAATGGTCGTTACATTTAAACGCTGAGCCAATGAATTGATTTTGCCAGGGTTGTAAATGCGTTTACCGTTTAACACCCGGCCGTGTAGGCGTACATCGTCGTCTAAAAAACCCATTACTTGCATTTCAGGGCTGTTTACCATGGCTGCTGCTAACTGCCGCCCCGCACTGCCTGAGCCGTAAATTAAAACCCCCGGCCTCATTGCTAACTTGCTACGGCTTAAATATAAGCCCCCTAACCAAAAACGCGCTAACATGCGCGAGGCTAATACCCCTGTTAACAGCAGCAGGGGTTGCATTAAGCCGACCGTTCGCGGTACGTCCTTAAAGCTAATTACAGTAAAAATGGTTAAAAAAATCACACCATAAATCGCAACAGCTTTCACTATGGTGACGAATGCCGCCAAACCCACATAACGAAATATGGCACGGTACAAACCAAATGATATAAAAATGGGTAAAGCAATCGCAACCGATACCAAGCTAACCCATAAAGTACGACCGCTCAACGGTACAAAATAATCAAGCCGTAAAAAGTAAGCAAACCAAACCGTCAATAAGCATAATGAAATATCAACGCCCATGACTAGCAGGCGTTTAAATGAACGCGGTAAATCTAGGGCGAGATTTGCAAGGTTTTTAAGCATGGTAGTTAGTATGCAGGTCGTGGAGCAGGCATTACGTAGCTTATGCCTCAACAGATTGTGCTATTGAATTGAACGCTCAGTATAAGTGACCCGTCGAAAGTGGCGAAACCTAATAATATAGGTGTAAAACAAAGTGTAAAGTACGGCCATTAAAACAAGACAGGCCATTAACACCTGTGTTGAGTGCGCAAATAGAACAGCCAATGTGCTGGCGAGCACCATAAAACATAAAGGCAGTAATGAGGCAAAACTATTTTGCTGAGGTTTAGACCAGCCTTTCGTGAAAGACTTAAAAAGACGAGCGTAAATTAAGCTGTGAAGGTGTAAGCGATCTGGGTGAAAAGAGTGATGAGCCCTTGAGAGTCGCCGATAAATGCTAAACAACACCTCAAGAATAGGGTAACTAAATACCAGTAAAGGCGCCCAAACAGAAACGCTTGGGTTGCGCATGGGTAACATGACAGCTAACCAAGCCCCCATAAACCCTAATAAATAAGCCCCACCATCACCTAAAAACAACTTACCGAAGGGGAAGTTCAACATCAAAAAACCCAATACGGTTGCACCCAATAAAAGGCATATTGTGACTAAAGTCATGTCGCCAGCTTGGTACGCAATAGTTGATAAGGCTGCCATCGCAAGCAGAATAACCCCCCCTGCCAAACCATTTAAGCCATCAATCATGTTAATTGCATTTGCTACGCCTGCCACGGCAAAGGCGGTGAAAAGTACGGCTAAAGGTAACCATTGCAGTAACCAATCGACCCCCCAAATATCAACTCGCGTTAGGGCGTAACCAGTTAACCAACAACCCATTATGCCGCTTGCAAAAGCAGCCCAAAGCCTAACCAAGGGGCCAATTCGCTTACTTAAGTCTTCAAACGTACCTGATAGGAAAGCGGGTAAGGAGGCCAGCAACATCGTAACTAATAACTGAAAAGTATCGGTGTGAGAGACTGAAATTGTAGCTATTATTAAACCGAACATGATGGCCAACCCCCCAACACGCGGTGTAGGATGGTAATGAACCTTTTGAATAGCCACTGCGTGGCCAAAAGAAAAATTACTATGCCAACGTTGTGTCACGATTATCGTGATGCACATGGCAAAACAAGAAAGGTAACCTATAAATAATAATTTATAGGGTATTTCAAATGGTTGCATAAGAATGACAAGAAGTTGGTATTTTTTAAACGTCAGCCCTCGAATGTACTAAGAGTGCTTCATTTTTACAAGAATTTGTTATCAATTTTACAAATGTATGCAAAGTTTGTTGTATTTGATCAGGCGTTAAAGTGGGGTGCACCATAAACATGATCGATGTTTCACCCAAAACTTGTGCATTTTGCAAGCGGCTAGAAGGCCGCCAGCCCGTGTCGTCAAATGCTTTTTCTAAGTAAACCTCGCTACAACTGCCTGAAAAGCAGGGTACCCCCGATTGATTCATCTCTTCTATTATGCGATCCCGAGACCAGCCCTCATTTAAAAACTCAGGTTTGATGTAGACATAAAACTTATAAAAAGCGTGAATACAACCAAAAGGGCAGGCAGTTTTAAAGGTAGCACCGCAACCACTCGGGCACCCGAGTTGTGGTAAACGTAGAGGCCCTTGATCACCTGTAAAAGGTAAGAAAGCTTCTGCAAGCATCTGAGCATTTTGGTTGCGTTGGGCCAGCCAACTGGGCATTTTTTTAAGTTGAACACGACCAATGGCCGCTTGTATTTCAAGCATACGCCAGTTGGTGCCAAAGCTTTCATGCAACCATCTAAAACCGGGTGGGTGGGTACGCTCATAGACGGCAGCATAGTTTTTGCCGTGGTCTTTGTAGGCCCACATTTTGCGCCATAGGGTTTCATCGTGGGTGGTCACCATGCCCCCCTCACCACCTGTAGTCATTATTTTGTCTTGACAAAAGCTCCAGGCACCAATGTGGCCAATGCTGCCCACACTGCGGCCTTTATATCTCGCCCCATGTGCCTGGGCACAATCTTCAATGACATAAAGGTTGTGCTGCTTGGCTAAAGCCATTATGGGGTCTAAATCACATGGCCAACCTGCCAAATGAACACACACAATCGCTTTGGTTTTAGGGGTTAACACTTTCGCAATGGTACGTGCTGAAATGTTGCCGCTATCAAGTTCAACATCGGCAAATACTGGGGTTGCCCCAGCATTCACCACACTTGAAACGCTTGCAATAAAAGTGCGGGGGGTTACGATCACCTCGTCACCTGGCCCAACCCCTAATGCGTTTACTGCTAAGTCGAGTGCTAAAGTGCCATTGGCAATTGATACTGCATGGGGTACACCTACCCATGCTGCAAACTCTTGTTCAAGGAGACGGCATTCTTGCCCGGTCCAGTAGTTCACTTTGTTTGACGCAAGCACGGTTTGTACCGCGTAAATTTCTTCTGCACTAAAACTAGGCCACGGGGCGAATGGAGTATTAAGCATATTTAGCTCTAAAGTTGAACATGGTAAGCGAGTGGCGTTGTGGTTAATTAGTGCCCGTAAAGGGTGGCATAGTGGCATCTTTTGCAGCACTTATACCTTCTCTTTTAAAGACTTTGTAAACAGTGCACCATAAAATTTTTATGTCGAGCAACATGAACATTAGAGCACCTCGATGCATATATTGGTTGACATACCAAACATCTAAGTCAAATTTTTGTTCCCAGCTTATAGCATTTCGACCATTTACCTGTGCCCAACCGGTAACGCCCGGGCGAACCTCGTGCCGGCGAGCTTGGTGGGGATTGTAAAGGGGCAAGTATTGCATCAGCAATGGGCGGGGGCCCACTAAACTCATTTCACCTAACAAAACATTCCACAATTCGGGTAACTCATCTAGACTTGAACTGCGTAATAGGCGCCCAAAAGGCGTTAATCGCTGGGCATCATCAAGTAACTTGCCATCATTATCGCGCGCATCAGTCATGGTGCGAAACTTATACATCTTAAAGGGTTTGCCGTCTAAGCCGGGACGTATTTGTGTAAAAAAAACGGGTGATCCGAGCTTAACTCTAACCAATATGAATAAAAGAACAAGCGGTAAAGCTAGAAAAACCAACAAAAAAATTGAAATCAAAACATCAAATATGCGCTTCATAGCTTAATCTTATTGAGAGTGAATTCAAGTGCAAAGTGCAACGCGGTTTAATGAATAGTGAAACACTTGTTACGGGGTCTTAAATCTTAGAATTTTCCTAGGGCGTAGACTTGATGTGCTGATTTCAAAGTATTTTTTTTTGGTTGAACAACCCAATGCCATAATAAAAGCACAGCAAATAAATATGCCAAACTACCAAAAACCCATAAAAATATTGGTTTAATCATTGCATGAGCAAGCCACCAATTGGGAGCGTCGACAAAGAACAGTTTCCATGGGTTAAGGTCAGGTGATTCCAAATTTAAAGGGTATCTGGTTTTTTGATAAACCACACCAAAAACAAAGCGTATTTCAGTTGATAGCAACATCAAACTATTGGCGATAGCATTACTTATAAAAATAATAAACCATTGCACTTTATTGTAGAAAAACACTTCGCCTACATTTGGTAATAGCGCTAGACCTAAAATCACATAAATCATCGGTATAAAATATCTAGATTGATGTATATCCCACGTTGCGGCGCTCCAGAGTAAGCTTATTATCAAAAACAAAAGTAATGAGGCACAAGAAAAGCTTATTATTTTGGGCCGGTCAATGCTGCCCATGCCCAATAAAAAACTACCCGCAAAAGCCAAGGTAATGAAGAAACTAGCAATTGCTGGCGTGGGTACGTCATGAGTTCCTAACTCAGCGCCCGGAACACCAGTCAGAGCAAAAGTACCCAAAAGAGAATTAATAGATAACTGCAAAGTTCTCCATTCGGGGTTACTGAAATAGTTTGCTATCACCTTGAACAAAGAAGTTCTTAAATGCCCTTCAGCCTTAACAAATGGTTGATCAATATTTATGATGAACAGATATGATAAGAACACAGCAATCAGTAAATAAATGGAAATTTTTATTAATTTCAATTTATTGAGTTTTAAATTAGAAAACCAATATAAAAACATTACAGAAAATACAAGAGGTATAAAGATATATGCCTCGTGTCTAGAGCCAAGACCAATTAAACAAAGAAGCAGTATAAAAATTACTCTAAATGAGTAAAACTTAAATTGTTGAAAATGAGGCTTCAATGCTAATGTATGATATAAAAAAATAGACAGTACAGGGCCCCATAAGGCAGCAATACTTATAATTGCCCAAGATGAAGAATTAACACTTGCAATAAAATAATTTCCTACTGGAACAGAAACGACTAACCATGAAATGGCGACAGCTCGTCTTAAAGTTGGGAGCGATAAGTAAATTGAAAAGAAAGCCAGTACTAGTGCCAAAGTGACATTGAATAAACGTATATTAAGTGTCGTTTCACCTAAATTTTTACCAATAAAAAGCGATATGGTTTTGTAGTAAATAGGCAGCGTTGAGAGCAAATCTATTTGTGTGCCAGCTGGTCGTTCTAGGGCAGCATCGTTACTGCAACTTCCCGAAACGTTTGGGCTCATTGGGTAACAAACGCCAGATCTTTTCCCATCTTGGCGGCAAAGCGTACTGTCTGGAGATGCTGCACAATAAATCATCGTTTGATGAAAATCTTCGTCTGGTGATGCACCGACTGGCGATACCAAAGCCCATGATGCCAAAGCCAACCAAAACAAAACCATCATTAATATAATTTTTAATGTGGGGAACACGCTCATTGACTTAATTAAGTAATGTTTAGTCAAGGCACCGCCCGCCCATACACATCTTCAAGTCTAACAATATCGTCTTCACCCAAATAACTACCCGATTGAATTTCAATCATTTCTAGTTCAACCACCCCCGGGTTTTTCAGGCGGTGTATTTCACCCATGGGTATATAGGTTGATTGGTTTTCGCACAGCATAAACACTTCGGTACCCCGTGTTACTTCAGCGGTGCCACGCACAACAACCCAGTGCTCAGCACGGTGGTGATGCTTTTGTAAGCTCAGTGCTGCACCGGGTTTAACGCCAATGCGTTTCACTTGAAAGCGCTCACCCATATCAATACTGTCGTACCAGCCCCATGGCCGGGCAACTTTACGGTGTGTGACCGCTTGAGATTTATTTTGAATTTGTAACTGAGCCACCACCTCTTTCACTTGCTCGGCATGGCTTTGTGCCAAGACCAAAATCGCATCAGGCGTATCGATAATCAGTAAATCTTGTGTACCTAACGCCACAACAGGTCGGGTGGGGGCGTGAATGAACGTGTTTTGACTTAAGTGCGCCACCCCATGGCCTTCAATTCGGTTACCTGACTCATCAGCTGGGGTTAGGTTAGCAACCGCATTCCAACTGCCCACATCGCTCCATTGCCCTGTGAATTTAATTAAGGCAATGTTTTGTGCTTGCTCCATGACTGCATAGTCAATGCTTTCAGAGCGGCAGGTTTTTAGGGGTTCAATCTTGGGTTGAACGAGGCACTCACCCCGCACAGTCAAGGTTTCAGTCGCCTGTGCCATGGCTGCTTCACAACTGGCCAAGATATCAGGTGCATATTCCTTTAAGGCTTTGAGTAAAACCTCAGCTGTACACAGAAAGATACCCGCATTCCAACATTCGTTGCCTTGCAAGATCAGCTCTTGAGCTTTTAGCGCTTGCGGTTTTTCAATGAAGCGGTCGACTTTAAAAACAGCGCTGGGCGTTTGGTCAGACTGTACATGTGTTTGTATATAACCATAAGCTGAACTTGGGTAGGTGGGAACCACACCAAAGGTAACGATTTCGCCATCTAAAGCAGCTTGGGCACCCTGCATGACGGAATCGTGGAATAGCTGTAGATCAGGAATGTGGTGATCAGCAGGGCAGAAAATGAGTAGTGATTTGGCAGATTCAAATGCTGTATTTTGAGATGTTGCTGAAGCAGCTGTTGGATCTGAAAGAGTTGCATTGGATGCTGAATTTGCGTACGATTTTAAAACTTGCAAAGCACCCAAAGCCATCGCAGCAGCTGTATTGCGCGCGATCGGTTCAAGAATGACGGTGTTGCTTGAGTTGCCCGAAGCCTCTAAGACATCAAGCATCATAAAGCGATGGGCTTCAGAGCCAATTAATATGGGTGCAGAACCAAACAAGTCAGTACGCTCAAGCGTTAACTGCAGTAAGCTTTTATTGCCGATCAGCGTCACAAATTGTTTGGGGAAGCTTTGCCGTGACAAGGGCCACAGGCGTGTACCTGAACCACCACAGAGAATAATGGGGGTCACTGGGTAATTTGGGTTGGCTGGGCTTTTGCTTTTGCTGCTTACCGTGGCGGAAGAATTTTGATCAGTCATATAATTTATTTTTTTGTTGAAGATTGTTCAAACAGCCATGCACTCTGGCACATGTCAGCCAAGCTGCGAGTGGCGACCCAGTTTAAAGTGCTGAATGCCTTGTTTGTGTCGGCGTAGCACGTTGCAATGTCGCCTGCGCGTCTGTTAACGAATTGTAAGGGTACCTTTACGTTGTTAACAGATTCACCCACAGCTTTTAGGCCTGCGAAGTGAATGACAGAATCGATTTGGTGGTCGTGTAGCACTTGTGTGAGTAATGATGTGTCTCGAATGTCGCCCTGAATGAAGGTGATGGAGGTGTTTTTGACTGGGTTGGGCTTAACGCGAATAATTTCTTGAATACGGTCTACGACTGCAAGGTCACTATTACATAGGTTGTCAAGCAGGACAATATTAAAAGATTTGACATCAAGTTTGCCCCCTGCAATGCAGGCAAGTGCGACAGCCGTATGACTACCAATGTAACCTGTGGCACCCGTAAGTAAAATATTCATTTGATTGCCAAAAGACAAATTAAAGTTTGAGTTTAAATCATAACCGTTTCACGTAATTACAAGACGAGGTTACGGTATTCATGCTGAGCGCATTTAAAAAGTATAGTGTTCTCTATAAACAACTGTTTTCATTGAATCATATTAAATTTGATAAATATTTAACCTTCCTAAGGCGTAATTCAATAAAACTGTGGCTAAAATTGGAGGTCTTTAAAGTGGATCCTTTCGTCAAGACAAAAGGTGTAGGTTTTTAAGCTGTAATCTTTTACTGACCTGCAGCGGTTCGGCGCTGCCCCGTTCGTGCTTTTTCTTTAATCCGTTCTGCCGAGAAATCAGCCACGGAGCGTAA
>JBDNHM010000224.1:0-3865 GCA_041688825.1 Burkholderiaceae bacterium
AATTCTATTAAATGAAACGAGATGGACAAAACACTTATAAAAGGCGTGCAATTGCTACAGATGTTGGTTGAGTCAGGTCAACCGTGGTCGGTGTCGGGTTTAGCAAAAGCGATGGGTCTGCAAACAAGTAATGTGCATCGCACATTGCAAACGTGGCGCGAGCTTGGTTTTGTGTCTCAATCTAAGTCAACCAGTGAATACCAATGCACCCTTAAGTTATTCGAATGGGGCTGCCAAGTTGCAGGCAACTTTGATGTCAAAAAAGTCGCACGTGAGTATCTGGTCGATTTGGCTCATATGTCACAAGAGACAATTCATCTGTCTGTTTTAGATGGAAATGAAATTGTCTATATTGACAAAATTGATAGCCCACAACCGGTAAGAGCCTACTCTGAAGTGGGTGGGCGTGCACCCGCACATTGTGTGGCAACAGGCAAAGCACTTTTGGCTTATCAAGATTTGCAGGTCTTGGATCAATTGCCTCAACCGTTACCCCTTTTTACCGTTAATACTTTTTCTAATGTAGATAGCCTAAAGATTGAGCTTGAAGCTATTCGTAATCGCAAATATGCCACTAATTATGAAGAATGGCGGGAAGGTGTTCGTGGTTTGGGTGCCGTCATATTTGATCAAAATTTTATGGCTGTTGCGGCAGTTGGCTTGACGGCGCCCGCTAATCGGCTGAGTGATGAAAGAATGAAGCAATTGGGGCAGTCAGTTGTTGAGACGGCTGAAAAAATCACACGTGCGTTGGGAGGACGTACTAAATAAAATTTTCGATAAAACTTTTTGTAATGTGTATTGTTGGTGAAGTGAATGTTCAATTTTAAATATAAAAAATATACCAGGAGACATCATGAAACAATTAAAACTTACAGCAGCACTGGCTCTAGGCTCTGCGGTCGCCTTAACAAGTTTGTCGGCCCAAGCCCAAGAGAAATACCCTGATCGGCCAATTGAGCTGATCGTTACATTTGGTCCTGGTGGCGGTGCTGACGCCATGGCACGAAAAATGTCACAGCTATTAGAAAAAAGCATGAAGGTACCCATGCCCGTATCAAATGTTGCGGGCGCATCTGGTAATGCGGGGCTCAACAAACTATTAGCAGCACCTGCAGATGGTTATACAGCGGGTACATTAATTGCATTAACCGTATCGTCTTGGGGTGCCGGAATCGGTACAGCTAAAGCAAGTGATTTTGCTATTGCTGCGATCACACAAGATTCGCCTTCAATGCTTTTTGTTGAAATAGACAGCCCACATAAAACTTTTAAAGAGTTTTTGGCTTTCGCCAATCAAAACCCAAATAAGTTGAAAATTGCAACATCTGGCTATGGTACGCAAGACGACATAACGCTTAAGTATTTTGCAAATAAAGGGTACAAAATGACGAATGTTCCGCTTGCAAATCCAGCAGAGCGTTATGCCTCACCGCTAGGTAAACATACTGATGCAATTTATGAAGAGCCAGGTGATGTAGGCGCTTTTCTTAAGAGTGGAAAAATGCGTCCACTAGTCGTATTTGATGACACACGTCACCCGGCTTTTCCAGATGTACCCACCTCAAAAGAGTTGGGTTTTGAAATCAGTGATTTACCAAATTTTCGATCAATTGCAGTGAGTGCAAAAACATCGCCTGAAAAAGTTGCTGCTCTTTCTGCTGCAGTTAACGCTGCTTTAGCAACACCTGAGTGGAAAACGTTTTGTACAGAAACCTATACATGCGCTTCAAGAAGTTACACGCCCGCAGAAGCTCAAAAGTATATTGCTGAATTTCAGACAAAAGTTAGCAACTATCTCACTTCGTTCAAATGAAATTGAGATCTGATCTGCAAAGGTTAATTTCGCCTATTGCATTCATTGTTACAGCCTGGGTTCTTAAGGCTTATGTGGTTGAGTCGCCTGAAAGGGCGGCTCAAGTCACACGAGGGTTGGCTGGGCCATCAATGTGGCCAGATATGATGCTCTGGTCAATTATTTTTTTTGGATGTGTATGGGTTGTACAAATAGTAGTGGTTTTTTTTCGTGCTCTTAATTTACCGGTTGAATCTGCTGGCTCATCATATGAATTATCCAGTGACGCACAAAGCACGCCTTTTTCTATATTTATAGGTTGTGGTGTTGTTTGTATCTTACTTTATGGATATTTTATTCCCGTAATTGGTTTTGCTTTAGCCACATTGCTTTACCTAATTATTTGGTGCATTTTGGGGGGTATTCGCAAACCCCTTCTTTTGGGTTCAATAGGGCTATTAGGTACAGCTGTTTTGTTATATCTATTTGTGAAACTAGCTTCAATGCCACTTGATCGTGGTCAAGGAGTTATAGGTGAATTTTCAATTGCTTTATACCGAATGATGGGTATTTACTAAAGGATTTCCTGGTGGACGTTTTTATTAATTTATGGCACGGTTTACTTTATGCACTTGAGCCCATGAATTTAGGCATCATGTTAATTGGCCTTGCTTTTGGTACCGTTGCGGGCGCTTTACCTGGCATATCATTCGTCAATGCTATGGCCATGGCGTTACCTTTCACTTACGTCATGTCACCTGTTGCTGCGATGGTTTTTTTAGGCGGTATTTACGCAGGCGGGGTGTTTGGGGGCTCAATATCTGCAATTTTAATTAACATACCCGGTACACCCGCGTCATTACCTACCTGTTGGGAAGGGTACGCGATGACCAAGCGTGGTGAAGCTGCACGTGCATTAATGCTGGCTTTGCTCGCTTCTGCTGTGGGTGGCGTGGCCAGCGCGTTGCTGTTAACTTTTGGTGCACCACCATTCGCTAAAATTGCACTTACATTTGACCAGCCTGAATTTTTTGCAGCAACCTTTCTTGGTTTAATTAGCGTGATTGCAATTGCAAAAGAAGCACCAGCGATAAGCATGGTTTCGTTATTTTGCGGCATTTTAATTGGGAGCGTTGGAATAGATCCTTTGTACGGTATGCCACGTTTAACTTTCGGTTTGCCAATACTACAAAATGGCATTGATTTTGTTGTTGTGATGATTGGGCTTTTTGCGCTAACTGAAGTTCTAGAAATGTTAGGTAAGCGTTCATATGGGCAAGGTGAAGCTAAAAATATTCGTATGAAATTACCAAGTATGAAAGAGCTTTGGGCACTTAAGTGGCCAGCCTTAAGAGGTACCACAATTGGTTGTTTGATTGGTACGGTACCTGGTGCAGGCGCAACAGTTGGTGCTGTGGTTGCATATGGAATTGAAAAGCAAGTTTCATCACGAGGTAAAGAATTTGGTACAGGTGTTGAGGCAGGTTTAGTTGCCCCTGAAACGGCAAACAGTGCGACGACAGGCGCAGCAATGATCCCCTTGTTGACTCTGGGAATTCCAGGAAGTGCTGCAACAGCAATTATGTTAGCCGCACTGGTGTTGCATGGCATCACACCAGGCCCCATGTTGTTTGCTACACAAACTGATTTAGTCTATACAGTTTTTGCCAGTTTAATCTTAGCAAATCTTTTTATGATTGGTGCAGGCATGATCGTGGCGCGCGGTTTCGCAACGATTATGAAAGTACCCCCAACGGTTTTGGGCGCATTTATTGTTGTATTGAGTGTAGTCGGTGCTTACGGTGTACGAAACAATATTGCAGATGTTTATATTTGTTTGGGTTTTGGCGTACTGGGGTATGTCATGAAACACTTCAGTTTTCCTTCGGCACCATTGGTGTTGGGTATCATTTTAGGCCCGCTAGCTGAAAGATATTTCATGACTTCACTCGCAAATTATGACAACGATCCAACCATATTTTTTACTCGCCCAATCAGCGGAAGTATCATGGCATTTTCTATGCTTTTTATTGTCTGGGCTTTAGTGCCTGGCATTGGTGGCATGTTGAT
>JBDNHM010000225.1:0-23287 GCA_041688825.1 Burkholderiaceae bacterium
CCAGTGCCAGTGCCAGTGCCAGTGCCAGAAATGATGCGCTTTTAAATGGAATAAGTATGCAGCAAGCCTACCGTGCAGAAATAATTGACTTTACTGACGACCCTGCGCGTCACGGCCCTGCTGCGATACGTCACTTTGAAGATGGTTTGCTGGTGGTTCAAGCAGGTAAAGTTGTTGCCGTAGGTCAGGCTGAAACACTCTTGCCTTTTCTTGCACCTGACACACCCGTTCACGACTACCGTCCACAGCTGATTATGCCGGGCTTAATTGACACGCATATTCATTATCCGCAATGCGAAATGATTGCCTCATATGGCGCACAACTTTTAGACTGGCTCAACACCTACACCTTTCCAGCTGAAAATAAGTTTGCCGATTTTCAGCATGCCCAAGCGATTGCACGTTTTTTTGTTGATGAATTGCACCGAAATGGCACCACCTCAGCCATGGTATTTGCCTCGGTTCACCCCCATTCAGTCGATGCTTTATTTGAGGCGGCAGGCAACATGCGATTGATTGCGGGCAAAGTCTTGATGGACCGAAATGCCCCACCAAGTCTACTTGATAAAGCCGAAACAACTTATGACGATAACAAAACGTTAATTGAACGGTGGCATGGTAAAAAAAGATTTTCTTATTCGCTCACACCTCGGTTTGCACCCACGTCAACCGAAGCCCAACTTCAAGCAGTTCAAACGCTGCACCATGAGTTTCCCGACGTTTATTTGCAAACACACGTTGCTGAAAATAAAGATGAAGTGGCGTGGGTCACTGAACTTTTCCCCTGGAGCAGAAGCTACCTTGACGTCTATGATCACTACAACTTGCTTTACGATCGCGCCATATTTGCACATTGCCTTTATTTAAACGATACCGATCGTGCCCGCATGGGTGAAACTGGAGCAGCGATTGCCTTTTGCCCCAGCTCAAATTTATTTCTAGGTAGCGGTTTATTTGATTTAGCCGCCGCCCGCAAGCACCATATTCGCGTCGGTATAGCCAGTGACGTGGGTGGTGGCACCAGTTTTTCAATTTTAGAAAACTTGTCAGATGCTTACAAAGTATTACAACTTAATCATCAACCGTTATCTGCCAGAGAAGGCCTGTATTTAGCCACGTTAGGTGGGGCAAGAGCGCTTAAAATTGATGCTTATGTTGGTAATTTTGAGGTAGGTAAAGAAGCTGATTTTATTGTTATAAACCCTGCTGCCAAGCCCCTCACGGCCCAGCGTATGGCCAACGCAACTCACATTGATGAGCGCTTATTTGCCTTAATGATATTAGGTGACGACCGTCATATTTCTGCTACCTTTATTTTAGGTGAAGCTGTTTTCACAAATCAATTAGCCCCTAAATAGACTGCTTTTATATCAAACATCTCTCAATACCTGATAATCTCTTTTTGAATCTTTCTTAATTGAAACGCACTATTCACCCTTGGGGGCACCATGCTTTACGAACTGCTTAAATTACTTCACGTTGTTGCCATTGTTGTTTGGGTTGGGGGTATGTTTTTTTCCCACTTCTTTCTCAGACCTGCGTTAGGCCAACTTGACATACCTACGCGCTTAAAGTTTATGCACCAAGTTTTAGGGCGTTTTTTTAAAGCAGTGATTATTGCCTCGCTAACAACATTAGTCACGGGCTACTGGATGATCGGTCGTGTTGCCCGCGCCTCGTCTGAAGCCAACATACCTTTTGCAATGCCCTTAAGCTGGACAATTATGGCGGTACTGGGCACCGTTATGGTGTTGTTGTTCTTTCATATTCGCTTTGCGTTGTACAAGCGTTTTACTTTAGCCACATTTGCCCAAGATTGGGACGCTGCGGCAAAAAGTATGCAAACCATTCGTACCTGGGTAAGCATTAATTTGTTGCTGGGTATCGTTACGTTGTTGGTTGCGCTATCAGGCAACATTTAAACAAGCTGTGAAGGCGCAGAATCAAGAATTTTGCGGCTGACAAACAGGTGGCATATAAGAACACCAGCTGTTGGTGGGCGATAGTGGGTTCGAACCACTGGCTTCCACCGTGTGAAGGTGGCACTCTACCCCTGAGTTAATCGCCCGGTTTACAAAATCAAACCATGCGGAATTATACACAGGCGTTGGCATACGCGGAAACCGACTCGTAAAGGTTTCCGCATCATGTGTTAAACCGCAGCACCGCCGGGTTTGCGCCAAGCGCATGTGCCTTTGACTAGGCCATCAAGGGTGTCTAAATAGGTCTCATGTGCCGCCTGTTCAGCTGCTGTAACAGGTACCTCAGCCAGCAATTTAACCACTTGGTCACTTGCGCCCTGACCCAATACCGTAACCGAACTTGTTTCAAGGTGGCTGAACTCATCAATCGCCAAACTATCTTGACCACGCGTCATAGCTAACCACACCTCGGCCAACAGACGTGCGTCAAGCAAAGCACCATGAAGTGTTCTGTGCGCGTTCGAAACACCGTAGCGATCGCACAGTGAATCAAGCGAGTTACGCTTACCTGGGTGCAGCGATCGGGCATGCAATAGCGAGTCAGTCACCCCACTACAAAACTCAATAATTGGCGGGCGCCCTAAGCGTGATAGCTCTGAGTTGAGAAACTTTAAATCAAACGGAGCATTGTGAATGATCAACTCAGCACCATCAACAAATGCTAAGAGCTCATCAACTTTACTTTCAAAGCGAGGTTTATCAGATAAAAATTCAGTCGATAAACCATGCACATTGAGCGCCCCAAAATCGCTGTCACGATCGGGGTTTAAATAAGTATGAAAATCTTTACCCGTAACCAATCGATTAACCACTTCAATTGCACCAATTTCAATCACGCGGTGACCCTGATTTGGGTCAAGACCGGTTGTTTCTGTATCAAGAATGACCCAACGCATACCTAAATTCCCTTTTCGAGATTCAATTCAATTTTACTATTTTCACCCTTTGGTTTACCTCGAATTGAACGATTAGCAATCAAAGTGTAGGCCACTGGCACCACAAATAAAGTTAAAAAAGTACCTAAGGTTAAACCGCCCACCAATACCCAACCAATTTGCTGGCGTGATTCAGCCCCTGCACCTGTGGCTAATGCGAGAGGAATCACGCCCAACACCATTGCACCAGTGGTCATTAAAATAGGGCGTAACCGCAACACGCTGGCTTGAATCACCGACTCAAACATGTCATGGCCTTCTTCGCGCAACTGAGTTGCAAATTCAACAATCAAAATACCATGCTTGGTAATTAAGCCCACTAAAGTCACCAGCCCAATTTGACTATATATTGAAAGCGTACCCCCAGATAGCCACAAGGCCAGCATCGCACCTGTCATAGAAAGCGGCACGGTCAGCATAATAATGAAGGGGTTACGCCAGCTTTCAAATTGTGCAGCCAAGACCAAATAGATAAAAATTAAAGCCAAACCAAACACCACATAAATACTACCTGATGCATCACGAAACTCGCGTGATTGGCCATCTAGATCAAGCTGCACAGTTGGAGGAAAATCTTGCCGAGCGATCTTAGTCATCTCGTCAAGCACTTCACCCATGGCGAAACCTGGGTTAATGGTAGCCAACACCTTCACCGCACGTAACCGATTAAAGTGATTAAGTGACTGCGGCGACACACTTTCTTCTACCTTAACTACGTTATCAAGTTGCACCATCGCGCCTGATTTACCGCGTACGTAAATATCAGAAATATCGCGCGGGTCTGAACGATCGCGCGATGCGACTTGCACCACCACGTTATATTGTTCACCATCATCTTTATACCGTGTGACTTGACGCCCCCCCAACATGGTCTCAATAGTGCGGCCGACTGTACTGACATCAACGCCCACATCAGCCAACTTTTCTCGGTCGATCTTCACCTTGAGCTCAGGCGTGTTCATTCGTAGATCCATCTCAATGTTGGCTAGGCCAGGGTACTGCCTTAACTTATTAATATAAGCATCAACCATGCGGTATAACTCAGGGTAAGAGGCTTGGCTCATCACCACAAATTCAATCGGTCTTGAATTTGAACGCAAACCAAAAGAGGGTGGGTTTAATGGGAAGGCCCTCACACCAGGCAATTGCATAAACTGTGGCATTAATGACTGTGTAATGTCTTGTTGCTTACGCGTGCGTTCTTCCCACGGCTTTAAGCGCAAAATCGCAAAACCTTCTGAAACCGTCGGAAACCCGACAATTAGCTGACGTGCAACAGCCTCAGGTACAGTTTCGTAAATGGTATCAATACGCTTTGCGTTATCAAGCGTATAACTCAGTGTTGAGCCCTCTGGTGCTGTAAAAACCCCAAAAATAACACCTCGGTCTTCAACAGGCGCTAACTCGCTTTTAACGACTGAAAACAACCCCACACTTGATAAAGCCACAATGCCACCGACAATCAACACTGACTTGCGATGAGCGAGCGCCCAACGTAAACCCATTTGATAACGTTCCGTTAATGTGTTGAGCCAGCCCTCAACCAAGCTGTACAGTTTGCCGTGCGACTTTTGATGGCTCAACATGCGCGAGCACATCATGGGGGTAAGCGTTAATGCAACAAAGCCCGACACCAACACGGCGCCTGCCAACGTTAAAGCAAACTCAATAAATAGCCGACCTGTTCGACCCGTCGCAAATGCAAGCGGCGCATAAACAGTAACCAATGTTAACGTCATGGCGACCACAGCAAAACCTATTTCTTTTGAACCTTTAATAGCCGCTTGAATGGGCTCCATGCCCTCTTCTATGTGCCGATAAATATTTTCAAGCACTACAATCGCGTCATCAACCACTAGACCGATCGCTAGAACCATCGCTAACAACGTTAAGGTATTAATTGAAAAACCAAACAAATACATGATGCCGCACGCACCAATTAGCGATACCGGAATTGTTACAATGGGAATCAAACTTGCCCGCACGTTACGTAAGAAAAAGAAGATCACCAATACAACCAAAATAACGGCTTCACCGATCGTTTTATAGACCGATTCAATTGATTTTTGAATAAAAACTGAGGTGTCATATGACACGATCAATTCCATACCTTTCGGTAAGTTTTTATTGATCTCTGCAACCTCTAACTGCACCGCCTTTGATAGGTCAAGTGGGTTCGCAGTAGCTTGTTTAATGACACCAATATTAAGAGCACTTGCACCGTTATAGCGGGCAGAGATACGCTCGGTTAACGGCGCAATTTCGACTTTAGCTAAATCTTTGATACGAACGGGGTAGCCTTGAACGTTTGCAACGATAACGTTTTCAAACTGCTGCACGTTTCGTAAGTCAGTTGACGACACGACTGAAAATTCTCTGGTACTTGACTCAATGCGGCCAGCCGGTATTTCAACGTTTTGTGCTCTCAGGGCATTTTCAATTTCTTGTACCGTTAAGCTATATGCCGCAAGTTTCTCGCGGTCAACAAAAATACGCATTGATGGGGCGCGTTCACCAAAAATACGTACTTCAGCTGCACCAGGTAAAACAGATAAACGCGTTTTAATGTATCGATTAATGTAATCAGATACATACATCGTTGATAAATTGGCTGCTTGCACGGCAATATAAATAATCGGTCGAGAATCAGCCTCAACTTTCGATACGATTGGTTCATCAATATCGTCAGGTAACAAACGACGTGCTCTTGACACCTTATCTCGCACCTCGGCAGCTGCCGCATCAGGGTTACGTGACAAGTTAAATTTGACATCAATTTGACTGCGCTCTGAACGACTGCGCGAAGTCATGACCGTTACGCCCTCAATACCCGATATTTGATCTTCCAAAGGTTTTGTAACTTGTGACTCAACGACCTCAGGCGATGCGCCTTTATAAGTGGTGTCAACTGAGACGACGGGTTCGTCGATGTTTGGGTACTCTCTGACACTCAAACGAGAGTAGGACATTAAGCCAATTAAAACGACAGCAAGTGACAGCACCGAAGCAAAAACAGGCCGGCGAACGCAAATCTCTGAAATTTTCATGATGAATATGTCTAGTTAGTAGACGAACCAGGGTTGGCCAGACCTGCGGCTGTGGGTGACGTTTGTTCAGTTTGGGCTTTCTGTGCAAGATCTTTGGCAACATCAGACGCTGAAGGTGTCGCACCCAAAACTTTAACTAGGGCCTTATCGCGAATGCGTTGAACGCCCGCGATCACAACCACGTCGTTAGCAGATAAACCTGAGCGTATTTCAACGAGACCGCTGTGGCGTTCACCGATGGTGACCTCAACTTGCTCAATGCGGTCATTGACGACGCGATACACATATTGATTTTGACCCGTTGGCGACAAGGCAGACTCTGGAACCACAATAGCTGGGGCATCTTGCGTTAGAAGCTGCACCCTAGCAAACATACCTGGGCGTAACAGCTTGGCATTGTTATCGACTGCCGCGCGCACTAAAATTGAACGCCCCCCCGCTTCAATCAGCGGACTAATAGCAAATACATCACCCCTAAACTTTTGATTGGGTAGGGCATCAACCCTAAGTTCGAGTTGTTGACCTGCTTTTATTTTTGCCACATACATTTCAGGTAACCGAAAATCTACCTTAAGTTTTTGAATTGATTCAAGCGGGGCAAGATCTAAACCTGGGCTGACATACTCGCCGATCGACACCGAACGCAAACCAATCACGCCATCAAAAGGGGCAATAATGCGCATTTTTTCAAGTTTGGCTTGCGCTAAATCAACCGCCGCTTGTTGAACTTTCAAACTGTTTGATGCGTCATCACGGGCTTCTTTGCTCACAAAGCCTTCAGAGAAAAGTTGTTTAGCCCGGTTTTGTCGGCCTTGAGCAATGGCTAAACTGGCTCGCGCTTGCTCAAGTTCGGCACGCGCAACCGCATCATCAAGTTGAAATAACAACTGATCTTTAACGACAGGTTGACCTTCTTTAAAGTTAATTTCGGCAATACGCCCCGTTTGTTCTGCGCGAAGCGTTACAGACTCTTCAGATTTTAAAGAGCCAACAGCTGTTAAACCTTTAGCAAAGGGTATGAGCTCGGCCTTTGCAACTTCAACCGGTACAGGGCGGGCCGCAGGGGGCTTTGCAGGCGCATTACTTGCTGTTTCTGTAGCGGGCGTTATCAATGAAAATAACTTTGGCCCAAACCAGCCAAACCCTATTCCAACGATTAATATCGCTAAAGGCAGTGCCCAGCGCATGTTTTTTTTCATTTCGATTGCAATGCTTTAAGAACACCTTGGTTAGCCAACTGATCGGCACGTTCGTTTCCCACATCACCTGAATGGCCCCTTACCCAACGCCACTGAACTTGGCGTTCGTTTACCAATATGTCAAGAGCCTGCCAAAGATCTGCATTTTTTACCGGTTTGCGGTCAGACGTTTTCCATTGACGAATCTTCCAGTTTGGCAACCATTCAGTCATGCCTTTGTGAACATATTGTGAGTCAGTGTGCAAAATGATGCGAGTATCTGGCTTAACCGCCTCGAGCGCTTTCAAAACAGCCATCATTTCCATACGGTTGTTGGTTGTATGGGCTTCACCACCGCAAAGCGTATGCTCTTTACCATCGGTGTTTAACAACACGCCCCAGCCGCCAACCCCCGGGTTGCCTTTGCATGCGCCGTCAGTCCACGCGTTAACGTGCACATCGGTGCTGGGCAGCGTTGTGATGGGTAAATTAATTAATTCAAGTTGAGTGGGTGTTGAGTAAGTCATGAACCTTTCTGCCAAAACAGCAATTTTTTTTAATTGTTAATCGTTAATCGTTAATCGTTAATCGTTAATATTACGAGATTTTTGATAGGTCGCACCGACTGTTTGACTTGAATGGCTGTGTTTTTTTTGCTGCTTCCAGTTTGGTGTTATTAAATGCATGCTGGCCACTTTTTTAACCGCTGACACCACATACACAGCCCCAAATATCGGCCACCATCTGTCACCCGCAGGTTCCATAAACTTGAAACGTTCCAGCCATTTTTGTGAGGTCAACGCTGGGGCATAGCAACCAAAATGACCCCGATCAATTTCAAATGAAAGTAACCTAAGCCAATCTTTTATTTTATTCGGAGCAACATCGTCTTCTGAGCGGGTCGGTAACCATGGTTTTACAAAAGGTAAGTGCTGACGAAACCCCCACAAACTGAGTGGGTTAAAACCCGTAATAACCACCCTGCCCTCTGGCACCAAGACACGCTGCGCTTCTCTTAGTAGCGCATGCTGATCTTGAGAGCACTCAAGGGCGTGTGGCAAAATGAGTAAGTCAATACTATCGCTGTCAAACGGTAAATATTCGGGCTCTGCAATCACACTGGCCTGCCAACTGTGGGGTACTGCAGGTTCAACCATCGATTGGCCAACAAAAGCTTTAAAGGGCATACGGTTCTGTCGTAGCAAGTCAGCCTTAGGTAAACCGACCTGTATAGCCCTGTAACCAAACACATCAGCGACGAGGGCATCAATTTTTAATTGCTCCCATTTCAACGCATATTGACCCACATCAGTGTCAAACCAGCGTTGCAGTTCTACAATCGGTTGTTGGAAATCTGGAACCATGGCATTTAAAAACCTATGACAATCAATAAAACTTCAAGCGTATCTGATAATTCGCCAATTCGTATTCGGCCACTGCAGGCGTTTAACGACAACTACATATGGCTTATTGATGACGGCCATTTCGCCTGTGTAGTTGACCCAGGGGCAGCGGCGCCAGTCATACAAATGATTAATCAAGAGCGTCTTAAATTAACCCATATTTTACTTACCCACCATCATTATGACCACGTAGGCGGGGTAAATGCACTTGTTCAGGCTTATGGTGCTCAAGTTTGGGGCCCTGCTGGCGAGGTTTTACCGCAATGCGATCACGCACTGATTGAAAACGATCAGGTTTTATTAGATCGACCCAATATAAAACTCAACGTACTCGACATTCCTGGCCATACCGCTGGGCATATTGCCTTCACAGGGCTTATGAACGAGCAGCCTGTTGTATTTTGTGGTGACACCCTTTTTGCAGGCGGCTGTGGCCGCATATTCGAGGGCACACCTGCTCAAATGTTGACCTCGCTATGTAAACTTGCGCAGCTTTCTGGCGAAACAAGGGTATATTGTGCCCATGAATATACGCTTGCAAATCTAAAGTTTGCACTCGCAGTTGAGCCCCATAACGAAAAATTAATCGCCCGTTATGTAGAAACGCAAACCTTGCGTCGCAATCAATTACCCACCGTACCCTCTACTATTTCAGATGAGCGAGCAACCAACCCTTTTTTACGGTCTGAAGAACCTGAAGTTTATGAATCAGCCCAACAGTACCAAGCCCATGCAAAAAACCAGCCATTAGAAACATTTACGATTTTGAGAAACTGGAAAAATAATTTTTAAGCGATGTAAAGTCAGTAAAATTTTTGCATGCATGAATTTTAAATAAGTTTTTATGTCTATTTATTATGAAATTAATAAACCTTTATCGCATACTTATTGTGATCTGTTTTGCAGGCTTAACAGGTTGCGCCAATCTACAAGACAATGGGCAATCTTCTGGTGGTGAAGTCACCAGCCGCACAGTTGATCTCACCAACCCCCCTGTCGATGTCTGGGAACGCATTCGGCGCGGTTATGCCATTCCTAACTTAAATTCACCCCTTGTTGATAAATGGACAAAGTATTACGCTTCTCACCCCGAGGCCATGCAACGCATGGCTGACCGGTCTGGGGTTTACTTGTATTACATTGTTGACGAGATCAATCGCCGTAAAATGCCAACTGAGTTAGCCCTTTTGCCATTTGTTGAAAGCGCCTACAACCCCTCAGCTTATTCAAGAGCCCGCGCTGCGGGCTTATGGCAATTTATACCCAGCACAGGCACTCAATTTAAACTCAAACAAGACTGGTGGCGTGACGAACGTCGTGACCCTGTTGCATCAACCAATGCAGCGCTAGATTATCTTGAGTATTTATATGAACTTCAAGGCAGTTGGTATTTAGCACTGGCGTCTTACAACTGGGGCGAAGGGTCAGTTGCTCGGGCTATGAATAAGAACTTAAAAGCCGGCAAACCCGCAGATTATATGTCTCTCACAATGCCTGCTGAAACAGAAAATTACGTGCCTAAATTGCAGGCCATTAAAAACATTGTGGCTGACCCAGAGCGTTACGCTGTCATATTACCTATAGTCAATAATGTGCCCTATTTTGTGGCTATTAAAAAAACCGCAGATATCGACACCGTTGTTGCGGCGCGTTTAGCCGAAATGCCACTCGCAGAGTTTGAAGCACTGAACCCCAGTTTTAATCAGGGTGTAATTCTGGCAAACATGCAGCTTGAAATCATCTTACCTCGCGACAAAGTTGACATTTACAATGCTAATTTTTTAACCTTTGAAGGTGAGCTCACAAGCTGGAAAACCTACCCCGCTAAAGAAGGCCAAGCGATATCAAGCATTGCTAAAGAGTTCAACGTGTCTGAAGCCAGCTTAAGACGCGCCAATGGCTTGGCGGCCAGCATACGCCGTTTACCGAATGACCAAGCCATGATTATTCCTGCGCCTGGCACGACCGTGACACAAGAAATTATTACAGCCCCAAAGTCTGTTCAAGCGAGCGCGACTAAGGTTAAAAAGGGGTCAGCTAAAACTGCCTCTCATCGCGTCAAAAAAGGCGAAACCTTATCTAATATTGCCCAGCAATACAATACCACCGTAGCCACTCTTGTAGCGGCTAACAATTTAAGGTCACCCGTTATTAAAACGGGGCAAACTTTACGCATTCCGAACTAAACTTCAAAACTGAGCGAATCATTATTTATCACGTATTGTTCGTCACTCATTATTCGTCACTCATTATTTATAACCATCCGTAAATCATTACTCAAGACTCATATTATTGTTCATCGACCACAAGGATCTCTCACATGGCATTTCTAAAAGGCAAACACATTCTGATCACTGGCGTGATTTCAAACCGCTCTATTGCCTATGGCATTGCTAAACAGTGTCAAGAGCAAGGGGCTGAGCTTGCCTTTACTTACGTGGGTGATCGATTCAAAGATCGCGTAACAGACTTGGCCGCTGATTTTGGTTGCAAGCTTGTGTTGCCTTGTGATGTTGCAGAAGACGATTCGATTCAAGCGTTGTTTGATTCACTTTCTCAGTCATGGGAAGGGCTTGATGGTTTGGTTCATTCAATTGGTTTCGCGCCGCGTGAAGCGATTGCGGGTACATTTTTAGAAGGTCTTTCACGCGAGGGTTTTCGTATCGCGCACGACATTTCAGCTTATAGCTTTCCGGCTATGGCTAAAGCAGCGCTTCCCATGATGAAAGACCGTCAGGGCGCCTTATTGACCCTGAGTTATTTAGGGGCTGAACGAGTGGTTTCAAATTACAACACCATGGGTTTAGCGAAAGCATCGTTGGAAGCAAGCGTGAGGTATCTTGCCAGTGATTTAGGCCCACTTGGTATTCGCGTTAACGGTATATCTGCCGGCCCTATTAAAACGTTAGCAGCCAGCGGCATCAAAGATTTTGGTAGCATTCTTAAATTTGTTGAGAACAACGCGCCATTACGCCGCAACGTTACAACTGAAAATGTAGGCAATGTTGCCGCGTTTTTACTATCAGACTTAGCAGCGGGCGTAACAGGTGAAATTACACATGTTGATTCAGGTTTTTCAACAGTCGTATCGGGTATGGCAGAGTGAAATTTTCCCCGCCTAGCTTAGGCGGGGTTTCATACGAAATATGAGTCGTGCGCAAACCTAATCAATGGTAACCAAGCGCCTTAAACCCAGCACCGACACCACCCGCTATTAAAATCACATAAACAGGGTTAATGCGTGTGCGCAAAATAATACCAAAAGTCACAACGGCTAAACCAACGCTTAACGGGCCAGATAAGGCCGCTCGAGCAACCGCATAAACGCCTGAACACATCAAACCAATTGAAATAGGTTCAAGCGCATTTTGCACTGCACGGCGCCACGGCGTATCACCTATTCGATTCCATAAGCGACCAATTGCAAAACACAAAATACTTGACGGTAGAAAAAAGGCAATGCCTGTAATGAGCGCGCCCATAGCACCCATGATTTGATAACCAAAAATAAGCACCATGGTCATATTCGGGCCAGGGGCTAATTGGCCCACGCTGTAAACATGCACAAACATTTCAGGGGTGATGTGATACCGCGCCTGTAACACTTCTTGCATTTCGTGCAATACAGCCGTACCACCACCAACTGCCAATAAAGACAGCATGCCAAACGTTAGTGCCAAGTGAATTAAAACAGTCATGGCTTAGGTTCGCCCTTTTGGCTTTTAGGACGATATAAAAATATAGCAATAGGGGCCATGATGAGCAAAACGTAAGGCAGTGATAAGTTAACCAAACTCATTAAAATAAATGTGGTGATTAAAATCATAAGCGGCTTTAAATTTGTAAACTGCCTCACACCAATTTTAGCTGTGATAGCTGCTAACAACCCCGTCGCACCAGCGCCCACACCGGCTAAAACAAGATTAGCCACGGTTTGATCTTTACCCGCCAAATAAGCCAACCCCACGACCATAACAAAGCATGCACCAGGCAAAATAAGGCCGATCACAGCGCAAATTGAACCCAACATGCCATGCAGCCGGTCACCCGCTAAAACCGCTAAATTCACTGAATTTAAACCGGGCATCGTTTGGCTAATTGCCAATGAAGCCATAAATTCGTCATCGTTTAACCACCGTTTTTTTTCAGTAAGCAGAATTTTTTCATACGCAATAATGCCGCCACCAAAACTCACTGCGCCAATAATGAGGAATTCAATAAAGAGTTCCCAAAGCGTTGCAGTTGGCTTACTAGGGGTTTCAGTGCTCTGTTGGCCATTCATGCCTGCGCCATGGCCACCCGGCTGAGTAACCTGCGTGTCGGCTGTTTTTGAAGGTACTGACGCGCTAATAGGTTGCTGGCTCACTCTGGTTTACCGTAAACCAAAGCAGTTTTAGTTGAACCAATTTGTATCCAGTCTTTAAGAGCCAGTTGCAACTGAATAAAAAACTTATCAGCCCGGCGATGGGCTTTCGATGCATCACGATTGTCTTCATTAACCCGATAAGCAAACGCAAGCTCGCCCACAATTGGGTCACCTACGCTGCGCATCCAGATTGCAACATCACAGTGGGCTTGAACATTATCACCAAAAACAAGGTTACCCAACGGTAAGCAGGCCTCAAGAATTTTATTAGTGCGACCACCCACTACGCGAACGGGTGTCTTAGGGTCTAGATTTAATTTTTTTAAGTCAGGGTAAAACTTCGCCACACTTACAAAGTCGCGCTCAAACACAGAATCAACAGGAATGGAATCAAGAATAGAGTTGTTTGAATAAATCGTGCGTATAGAACCCGGTTTATCACCCCTTAAAATTTCTTCTTTTAATCGCTGACGAACGTGGTGATTAGAATCGGGTGCAGGGTTATGAAGTAATGATTCTTTTATTGAACCCGCTCGGCACTTTAATGTAAGTTCACACCAGTCATCAACCCACACGTTTTGCCGTGATTCTCGTACACGCAAAATCAAGTTGTTGCGTCTTAAATCTTCACCGGGCGTGTCAAAAAAATAAACGTTTCTCAAGCCAGTACTTGCATTATCAAGGTGAAACAGATTTACCTTACTACGTTCACAAAATGCGTTGAACAAAGCAATAAGCTGATTAATACGGCTTCTACGGTCTAAACCTTCAGGCTTAAGTAACATCTTAAATTCACGATTTGTAATTTTTTTGTTAAGTTTCATGTTTGCCAGAAGAGTTATTAATAACAACGCGTTTTTATGAGTTCAACTTTTATCAGCTCAATTCATAGTTTTTGCAATTTATCAAGACTTTAACAATTGATCAAGATTTTGAAAATAATTACTTTCACCTAGTTTTAGTAATATGCCATATTGTGTTAATTTTTTTAATACTTTGGGGCGGGCCCCAAGCAAAACAACTCGAATCGAACGGTTTTTTAGCGTCTGAATCAAGTCTTCTAGTGCTTGCAAGGCTGTTACGTCAACAATTAAGCTATGCGTTAAATCAAGTACCCATGTCTTCGTTTGGGGCGGTAATTCGTGCAAAACGCTGTCAAGCGCAACCACCGAGGCAAAGAAAAGTGGCCCATCAACTTGATAAAACACCCAACCTTGGGGTAGTGGCACATCAGTTTTAATTTTTACTGACACCGTTTTAGACATTCGATGCAAAAAGTGCAGTATTGCCAAAATAACCCCAACATTAACGGCAACCACTAGGTCGACAAATATTGTTAATAAAAATGTTGTTAACAATACCAATCGTTCTGGTGTGGGTGCCGTTAAAAGTATGGCCTTAAAACGATGCAATTCACTCATATTCCAAGCAACCAGAAATAAAATGGCTGACAAACACGCTAACGGAATATGTTTTGCTAAAGGTGCTAATACGACCAATACACCAATTAGTGTCAACGCATGCACAACACCTGCAAGTGGGCTATTACCCCCATTTTTAATGTTGGTAGCCGTTCGAGCAATAGCCCCCGTTGCAGCAAACCCACCAAAAAATGGCGTAATAATATTTGCAATACCTTGGCCGATTAATTCTTGGTTAGATTGATGCCGCGTTTGCGCCATGCGGTCAGCCACAACGGCTGACAACAAAGACTCTATCGAGCCCAACATTGCAATCGTAAAGGCTGGGCCGATGAGCAACAACGCTTGATTTAATGTGACAATAGGCAATACTAAGCTGGGTAAACCCTGCGGAATTCCCCCAAATGCTGTGCCAATTGTTGCAACACCACTGAACTGAAATATCGACTGTGCGAGGGTTGCACCAATCAGTGCAACGAGGGTTGCCGGAATGCGAGCCACCCCTTTCAGTTTCGGCATAAAAATCAGCACCGCTAAACTGGCTAAAGCCAACATGACTGTCGGTAGATTTATGAGATGAAGCAACCCAAATATTTCAACTAACTTGTCAGTAAATGAGAGGCCTTTTAACGCCGGTAAACCCAAAAAATAGGGCCACTGCCCGACAAAAATTATCACACCAATACCGGTTGTAAAACCAATAATAACGGGTGCTGGTATGAACCGTACAAGATTTCCCATACGGAATATACCCATCAACACCAGCATCACACCCGCCATGAGGGTTGCAAACTGCAACCCTTGAATGCCATACGTTGCAGTAATACCCGCTAGTACAGCAATAAATGCGCCGGTGGGGCCTGCAATTTGAGCGCGAGTTCCACCAAATAGTGAAACACAAAGGCCCGCCACAATTGCGGTGTAAATACCCTGCTCAGGTCGCGCACCCGATGCAATCGCAAATGCCATTGACAACGGCAAGGCGACCACCCCAACCACCATACCCGCCACAATGTTGGGTAGCCATTGGTGTTTGTTAAACAACCCAGCTCGGTAAGCTTCAATTGCGGCAATCATGGTGCGATTGTTAAATTGTTGTTGTGTGTTGTTTTTTTAGAATTCATTTTGTTAATTTTTTTTCTGATTAATTTAACTGCTTTGGTTGCTTTGGTTGCTTTGGTTGCTTTGGTTGCTTTGGTTGCTTTGGTTCATACGATAGTCAAGATTGTTTTTCTCAAACCTTGCAAATAACCTTAAAGATTGACAATCTATTATGTTCTTTATTTTACTAATTAGTGAAATGATTAAATTCAACGATTGAATTTGTATTTATTTTAATAAATGATTATCATTCGTATTTAAGTAAATTGTTAGCTCTAATTGTTGGCTCTAATTGTCAGTCCAACTGGGCAAGACGATTGTTGTTTTTTTGTGAACCTCAAATTAATTAAAATATTTAATATATGAAAATGATTTATCATTATCATTAAAGATCAGAATATTTTGTTTTTTTCTCCAAAACTTCTTTTAACAACTCATCAAAAAGCCCTTTATGTCTATTAAATTAAATATCAATCGTTTTATCTTGATCAGCGCCCTCACGCTGGCTGCGTCATCAACCAGCTTTGCTTTTTTTCCTTTAATTTCTGACGATACCGGCACGCAAGGTGCGGGGGGTAATCAACTTGAGTTAGATTATTTATTTCAACGTCAAACTAATGGCGCCATCCAAATTGCTGGCGAAGCAATCGGTGAGGAAAACACTTCAGGCAATTTTTTACTGACAACTTACACGCGTGGTTTAACCGACAATATAGACATTTTCTTTGGTGCCTCGCGCCAACTGTCGCAAATTAGTGGCTGGAACAATACTGAAATCGGTCTGAAGTGGGTCTTTGCAGGTGACCCGTCTGAAGGTTGGTCATTTGCTGCAAAACCACGTGTTATTTTGCCTGTCACTAAAAGTATGCAAAATTCTGGCTTAGGAAATGCACAAACCAATGGTGGTTTAACACTGATTGGCTCATATTTGACTGACGGCGCAGAATTGCACGTTAATGCAGGTTACGTTAGCAACCGTATCTCTGGTTCAACTGAAGGCGATTCACAACGCACCAATTTATGGTCAATGTCTGTGGCGCCTGTTTTAGCCATTGATGACCAATGGAAGCTTGCACTTGATTTTGGCTTACAGACCAACCCTGATCAAAACAGTCAATATATTGCTTTAGCTGAAATTGCCGTGGTGTATGCACCGGTTAAAAACGTTCAACTTGGCTTGGGTGTTATCACTTCACCAGCCATCAACGGGCAACGTGCTAGCAATGGCTTAACTGTTGTGACCGGGGTAACTTGGCAGTTTTAACAACACAACCATTCAATTACGCTAATTAAGGTTAATCGTAGTTGAAGGGCGGGTCAAAACCATCAGGGGTGCGTTGCGGCAAAGGGTCGTAAGCGCACCCGCTGATTGCTAAACCAGACAATAACAAAGCTGTTATGCAAAACCGCTTTAACGATACAAACATTATTTACCTTTAGTAGGTGTCGCAACAGGGTTAGATTGTCGCATCATTTTTTTAAAAGCAACACATGGGTCGGGTCTTTCAAATGCGGGCAATACAATTACTTCGTCGTAGGCTTGAAAATCAATGCCGTCGGGTTCCACAAAACCCATTACTGTCACGTTAGGTAGCAGTTCGAGTGGTAACCAACGGTAAACACCCACATCTCTTTGTACATGTCCGTTACCTGCAATAAGCACCACGCCTTGAGAGGCATACTGAACAATCAAATGAGCCAACCAAGCGTCTCGTGCTCTTTGCGCTTGCACCATGGGCATGACCATCGCCTGTGGCAACACGCCACAATGGCCATCAACGATTGACTGCGTTTGCAGATCTGTCATGCCGTCAGGCCAGTTTCGTAGCAGCCCAATTTGCTGTTGGGTTACAGCATCAAACACGGCGTTATAACCCCCCCTCATAATTTTAGACGTGTCTTGTCGCGACACGTTACCCGCTATGAGCGGCAACCGGTAGTGCAGTGCTAAATGAATGATCGGCTCGTACAACGGCCAATTCCAACCCTCGCCACCCGCTTTTTTTATAACGCACGCGGCATCGGGGCAGGTTTGCCAGGCGCTCGTTAATGCATCTTGGCGCTCACGATCGAACTGTTCCATAATAATGGCGGGTCGCCAACCTGCCCCTAAATCTTGTTTTAAACGCGCCAAGCGCGCTTCATGAATAGCTGGGTTGTCATGCACCTCGCCCATTAAATAGATAGCGGGCTGCTTTGCTTGTTGAGCAAAACTTGGGTGACAAAAAAGCAAAACAGCCAAAGTAATGACCCCAGTCAAAACCCAAGCAAAACTAAGCTTACCCTGACTGGTACAGGTTATAAAAGACGATGCTGGCATTTTGCGATTCATATGTAAATTTGCTACTAAGTAATAGATAATGGTGTTTGATAGTCGTTACGTCGAAAGCGATGCTGGTAAATAAGTAATTGGCAATCGGTTAGGGGTAAGGGGCAATTAGGTTAGAGACAATTAGGTTAGAGATCTTAAGCAATTTGTAATACGTACTACGTAATAGGTAATAGGTGTATGTAATACTTAATACTTAAGTAAGGTAATAGGTAAAAGATAACAGTCAGTTGATATTTAATAATTTTACGTAATATTTCTTTAATGACTAACCCCTACTTTCGCAAACCAGGGTTCATCAACCAAGGCCAATAATATGTCGGCATTTGAAACCCCCGATGCAATCGATTTGTTAACAGATGTCAGCCAAGTGTGGGACACCGACTTAATTAAACAAATAAGCGAATATATTGAGATTCCTGCAAAGTCGCCTGCATTTGATCAAAATTGGCATCAACACGGTTACCTTGAAACAGTGGTTCAACGTGCCGCACAGTGGGTTCAAGCGCAAAAAATAGAAGGGCTTACGTTTGAAATAATCAAGCTGGCAAACCGAACACCCGTTTTATTTTTTGAGGTTGACGCCACTCGCCAATCAACCGAATCAGAGCCCTATTCAGATCATACCGTGTTGATGTACGGTCATTTAGATAAACAACCCGAGTTTAATGGTTGGCGCACAGGTTTGGGGCCTTGGCAACCCAAATTGGTTGATGGTTTGTTGTATGGGCGCGGGGGTGCTGATGATGGTTACGCCATCTATGCTGCGATTACCGCCATAGCTGCCATCAAACGCCAAAACACACCCCACCCCCGCATCGTGGGCCTAATTGAAACCAGCGAAGAAAGTGGCTCGCCAGACCTGTTGCCTTATGTTGATATTTTAAAACCCCGATTAGGCGATGTTGGCTTAGTCGTATGTCTAGACAGCGGGGCAGGCAACTATGATCAACTTTGGTTAACCACCAGCCTACGCGGTATGGTTTCAGGTGTTTTGAAGGTTGAAGTTTTAACTGAAGGCATTCATTCTGGTGATGCTTCGGGTGTGGTGCCGTCAAGTTTTAGGGTCATGCGTCACGTGCTAGATCGCTTGGAAGATAGCGCAACAGGGCGATTATTACCGCAATCTTTTTATGCAGATATTCCTGCCTTACGCACCAAACAAGCACAAGACACTGCTCATATTTTGGGTGACTTAACGTATAAACGTTTCCCGTGGGCGCATCACGATTGTGGGGGCTCAACGCTCTTTACTTTACCCACCACAACTGACCCCGTTCAAGCTTTATTGAGGCGAACATGGCACCCAACATTAAGTGTGACGGGTGCCGAGGGGTTTCCAGCCATTGCTGATGCCGGCAATGTGATGCGGCCTTACACTGCCTTTAAACTCAGTTTGCGCTTACCCCCCACAATTGATGCGGGACAGGCCACACAAGAATTAAAACGCTTGCTTGAAGACAATGCACCCTATCAAGCTAAAGTGACTTTTGAGTCTGAAGGGGGGGCGCATGGATGGAATGCCCCTGACACCACTACGTGGTTTGAAAACGCTTTAAATCAAGCCAGCCATGCTCAATTTAATGCACCCGTAGGCCACATTGGTCAAGGCGGCACCATACCGCTGATGAACATGTTGAGCAAAGGCTTTCCGAAAGCGCAAATGATGGTGTGCGGTGTTCTAGGGCCTAATTCAAATGCCCATGGCCCCAACGAGTTTTTACATGTGCCTTACGCTAAAAAACTAACGGCTGCCGTGGCACAAGTCATAACCGCATTACCTTAATGAAACTACTCTTAACTTGTTTAATGATTTGACATATTTACGCATTAAATTATTTACCATTTAAGTGACCTAAACGTTGCGCAAATTGCCAACCCATTTCAGCTAAAGGTTCTGATTTAGAAGCCATATCAATCGCGTCAGCTGAAGCTGCGTTGCCTTGTCGAACGCGTTGACCAATGCCATGCAATATCGCTGCAATTCTAAAGAAGTTGTACGCTAAATAAAAATTCCAGTGTGTTTTAACGTCTTTAAAACCAGTGCGCTGAATATACAAATCAACATATTCATCTTCTGTAGGTATGCCTAAAGCTTTTAAATCTAGACCACCAATACCGCGCCATAAACTAGGGGGTATATGCCAGCTCATGCAGTGGTAAGCAAAATCAGCTAGAGGGTGGCCAAGCGTTGATAATTCCCAATCTAATACGCCAATGACTTTGGGTAATTTAGGATCAAGCATGAGGTTGTCTAAACGAAAATCACCGTGCACAATGCCATGCAACTCACCAGGTGGAATATGGCTTGGTAGTACTTCAATCAACGATTCAAGTGCAGGTATGCGTTGGCCTGGGTCAGCCAAATATTGCCGCGACCACCGTGCAATTTGACGTTCAAAATAATTACCTGGGCGGCCATAATCAGCCAAACCGATCATACTGGGGTCGACTGTGTGCAGTGATGCAATCACCTGATTTATATTGTTATAAAGTGCTGAACGATCAGACGGGGTGAAGTCAGGTAAGGTTTGATCAAATCGTATACGGCCCTCTAAAAAATTCATAATGTAAAAAGGGGTGCCTAATACATCGTTTTGTTCATACAAAAAACCCATTTTAGGTACCGGTACATCTGTTTTTTGTAGGGCGTGCATCACTCGAAATTCACGCTCTATGGCATGCGCTGAGGGTAACAAAACACCGTCAGGTTTTTTACGCAAAATAAAACGTTTAGCGCCTGCTACGATTTTAAAAGTGGGGTTAGATTGACCACCCGACAAAGCTTGAACCTCAATTGGTTCAGCATTAATAAGCTGGTGTGCCCGCATCAGCTCAGCCACACGCGCTGTTATGGTTTGGTCAAAACCCATATCGGGTTGGTTCATAAGCTACTTACCAAATGGCTGCGATCAACTTCTAAGGTTGAACCTGACATAGCCGAACCGGCATCTGAAGCCAACAGCAATAATGGGCCCGACAAATCTTGTACATTACCGAACTGTCGGCTTGGTATTTTTTGTTGAAGCTTCACGCCCAGAGGGCTGTCTAAAAATTCACTGTTTAGTTCAGTGCGTATGTAACCGGGTAACAAAGCGTTGACGCGAATATTGTGTCGCGCCCATTCCAGCGCCATGACTTTAGTGGCTTGAATGACACCGGCTTTAGAGATGGCGTAAGGGCCCACACTGGCTGCAACACGCTCACCTAAGATTGAAGCAATATTAATGATGCTACCTGACTTTTGTGCACTGATTAAACGTCGAGCGGCCTCGGTTGCAACCAACCAACAGCCTTTTAAATTGGTATCAATCACTTGATTCCAATCTTGAACGGTTTGATCAATTGCAGCTTTAGTAACTGTCACACCAGCATTATTGACGACAATATCGGGCACACCAAAAGCTTGTGTTGCGTGCTCAAAACAATCAGCAACACTTTTTGCGTCAGTCACATCGATGGGCACCGCCACAGCCTGCCAACCCTTCGCCTTAATTTGTTCAACCAAATGATTGATACGATCGGTTCTGCGCGCAGTCACCACGACGCGGGCACCCGCCTCGGCTAAAACATACGCAAAGTGTTCACCTAAGCCGCTTGAAGCACCCGTAACCAAGGCAACCTGACCTTCAAGACTAAATCGGTCGATCAGTTTATGTTGATTCATTATTTTGAGGTTCATTTAGCAACCTGAGGTGTAGCCGCTTTAAGCAGTTTGCGAGCCATGCTCCAACGGTGCACTTCACTGGGGCCGTCGTAAACCCTAAACGAGCGCATATCCATAAAAATGCGCATCACTTCGGTCTCACCCGTTACGCCTTGGCCGCCAAGCATCTGTGCACAGCGATCAACTACACGCCATTCGGCCTCGGAACAAACCACTTTGGCACGGCTTGATTCAAAGTTGCAGGTTTGCCCTTGATCGAGCAGCCACGCGGTATGCCAAATATGTAAACGGGCTGTTTGCATATCAATTTCGTTGTCAGCCAGCATGAACCCAACGCCTTCGTGTTGGCCCAAAGTTTGACCAAAAGCTTGGCGTGTTGCAACGTAGGCAGTGGCCACATCGTTGGCGCGTCGTGCTTGGCCCAACCAACGCATGCAATGGGTCAAACGTGCTGGCGCCAAACGAACTTGAGCATATTTAAAGCCTTTGCCAACCTCACCCAACACTTGATCGGCGGGTACCCGTAATTGATTGAACCGCATGACGGCATGCCCCCCAGTAAAGCAGGTGTCCATTGATTCCATGTGGCGCACCAACTCAATACCAGGCGCCGACATGTCTGATAAAAACATGGTGGCCGTACCATCTTCCATCACAGCCATAATGATGACGTACGTGGCACCGTAGGCGCCTGTAATGAACCATTTCTCACCAGTAATGACGTAATCGTTACCATCACGTACCGCTATCGTTTTAAGCATTGATGGGTCTGCGCCCGCACCCGGTGCAGGTTCAGTCATGGCAAAACATGAGCGCGTTAACCCTTGTACTTGTGGTTCGAGCCAGCGTTTTTTTTGATCGGTATTGGCAACCATTTCCATCAAATGTATGTTGCCCTCATCAGGGGCGTGTATGTTGAGTGCGGTTGGACCAAGTCTTGAATAGCCCGCCTCTTCAAACACAATGGCTTTATCAACATGGCTTAACCCTAAGCCACCTAGTTGTTTTGACGCGTGAGGTGTGAGCAACCCAGCCTTACGAGCCAAATCTACAAGATGTTGACGTAACGACTCTTCCGGGCCATGAGGGCTCAATCGCGGGTCATTTTCTAGGGGAATGATATGCTCAGCGATAAAAGCACGCGTGCGCGCTTGAAGCGCTTGTTGTGTAGAGGTGAGTTCAAAGTTCATTTAGGTTGCTCTTTTAAAACCTGTTGCGCAATTTTAAAAGCTTCAAGCGCTGCAGGTGCGCCACAGTAAACCCCGCATTGCAAAAATATTTCGCACATTTCTTCTTGGGTTACACCATTGTTAATGGCACCCTGGATATGAAGTTTTAATTCATGCGGACGATTAATTGCTGCCAACATTGCAATATTCAACATGCTGCGCGTTTTAAGGGTCAAACCATCTCGCACCCAAACCGCCCCCCACGCATGCTCAGCGAGATACTGCTGCAAAGGGCGCATAAAGTCATCGGCATTTTCAATAGACTTATTCACATAGTCTTCGCCCATGACTTTTTTACGGACGGCTAAACCGGCTAAATATGCTGGGTTTTCGTCCATTTTGCTTGCACCTGATTTACTCATTTTTTAACCCCTAAATATTTAAATCAATACACTGCACGCTACACTACCAAGAATATCTTATATTTTCATGATGTTAGCGTAACGCTAAGAACTTGTTTGCGACCTAATGACCACGCTTACCAGTACATTTTTTTCACAACATTTATTAAAGTTAAACCACTATGGCGCTTCGTGCCACCATTTATAAAATTGAATTAAACGTCGCTGACATGAGCCGGCATCACTATGCCACTTACCCGCTAACCGTGGCACGCCACCCGTCAGAAA